>DYKD01000193.1 GCA_020722765.1 Brevinema andersonii
AGACGGATATGTGAAAGTGGTGCAACCGTTCTTTTCGTATCACACGACATTAGCTTGACAAGACAGCTCTGTTCCCGAATCCTTTGGCTTGACAGCGGCAAAATCAGGTATATCGGCGATTCCAAGCAGGGGACAGATGCATACAGGCTTTATCTTCGCCAAATCGAAGAAGAACGACTGGCAAGATTCAACTCATTGTTAAGAGAAAAACTGGACAATTTAAAGAAAACAGAAGATACCAGAATATACAAGTATGGAACTGGGGAAGTAACGCTTGCCAGTATTAACATACTTGATGTGGATCAGAATCCCAGAAATTGTTTTTCTTTTGGAGAAACGGTAGTTTTTAATATTCGTTTTATTTCGTCACTGCGTGTCGAAAATGCTTCCATCGGCCTTCTCGTTTACGACTCGAGTGGTTCCATTTGTTTTGGGACAAATAACCACTACGCCCTGAATGAAAAGTTTAGAGCAAGTTTCACTAAATTTGACATTCACTATGGTGAAAACGAAGCGAGTCTTGTAATTCCGCGAATACCTTTTGGTAACGGCACATATTTTGTTCATCTTGCAATTTCAAGGAACTTCGCTTCTGACAATGCAACATCCGCCTTGTTTTTCGGCGAGGATGTTGCCGCATTCAGCGTCAAATCCGCCGATGTCATATATATATTCAGCTACAAATGCGAGGCTTCTTCATTTTGGGCTTTTGGCAAGAGACTATGATACAGAACGTCGTAATTGAATCAACAAATCTATGCAACATGCAGTGTTCTTTCTGCACGTTTCATGGGGAAAAATCCCTGAGGATGGGAGATTCCGGCAAAACCGGCTATATGCCTATTGAAAAATTTGAGGATATACTGAGAATTTTATCTGAGAGCAAGCTCTGCGCAACCGATGCATACGTTTCCCCGCAATGGAGAGGAGAGCCCTTTCTCGTAAAGGACATTGAAGAGCGTGTAATCCAAATATTGAAGAGGGGGTTTCGAACCGGTTTGATTACCAACGGAATTCTGGCAGACAACCAGTGCCTGAAGCGGCTGGCCGAATGCGGTGTTGATTCTGTTTCATTTAGCATAGATGCGAGTTCCCAAGCAGTCTACGAAAAACTTCGCATGAAGAAAAACTCGCATAGCGCACCCGTCTTGGAACAGATCGAAAAAAAAATAAGATATCTAATTGAGTTGAAAGAACAGAAGAATCTTGCAACAACAATACAAGTCAGTTTTGTCGTTAATAAAATCAATGCCGGCGAAGCTCATGACTTTGCAGAAAAATGGCTTTCATTAGGATGCAATGTTGTTTTTCAGTCGCAAGGGAGACTGGTGGAAGCAGGGAATTGGAGAACATATGGAAACAAGTTTATTAAGTCACCTAAAAGCAGGAAGCAATGTAATCTGCTGACGAATGGAATTCTGTTTGACTTCAAGGGCGACTCATACATATGTTGCCATGATTATCTGCGGGAGATAAAATGCGGAAACATTTTCAAGGACGGTTTCGATTCAATAGCAAATTCATGCGGCCGTCTTCAAATTCTAAGTAGCCAACTTGACTGCCAATGGAACGAGCTTCCCTCCTTCTGCAAAAACTGCGAGGTATGGCTTGAAGGGGAACCTTCAACAAGGATATTTTCCGGAGAATACATCAACGTAGATGCAGGATATCTTGCATTGACTCTTTCGCCATCGCAGAAAACACGAAAAAATGGAGGAATGGGATTGCATAGAGAAATAATGAAAAACTTGAAACTTCTACAATCGGCATCAAGTGGAAGGCACTTTTTCTACAATATATTCAAGATGCTCAGATAACCGGCTTTATAAAAGCCAAACTGGAAACTGGTATGCTGTTCCAGTAAAACTTTATAACAACAGGATATGAATAATGTTTAAGAAGGGAATAATTTTCGCTGAGCAAAGGGAAGCCAAAACTGAAATATGGCGGCAATGTATTAATGAGATGCTGGAACCAGTCTGCAAAAATGTTACCTTGATTATAGGGGAAGAGGGGCTTTTGTCCGAGTTGGGTAAGATTTCTACGGATGCCCCAGTCCTAGTAGTTCCTCAAAAAGCGTTCTGCTTCGTACCAGAAATTTTAGCTTTTAATACCCAGGAAAAGGGAAATCCTATACAGTGTTTTCAGGGGCCACTTAACTCAATTGGCATATATTCCGGATGCATAAAAGTGTCTCATGCCACGAGTGATATAAATCTTATAAGAAGCAAGCTGATTGAGGCTCTGTCTGAAATCTATTCCTATCCAGCCTATGATGAACTGGCAAAGGCCATTTGGGAAAGATATTTGCATATAGCGGAGTTTCCGCGCGTTGTCAAGCTTGAGCTGACCAATCGCTGCAATCTTAAATGCAAAATGTGC
>DYKD01000062.1 GCA_020722765.1 Brevinema andersonii
GGTTAATATGTCTACTGCGTATTTGCCTGCCTGTCTATTATGAAAAAAATATTTTTTTCACTTGACTTTTATAAAAAACATGCTTATTATAAGCAAATAGGTGCAATCGCTTGCATAAATATGTGTAATTTTTTAAGGAGGTTCATGTGTTTAAATGTCTGTTCTCACATTCTGGGCATACGCCCGTTTTCCCTCTCTTGGTTCTGCTTGTCCTTTTTATGGCGAGTTCAATGGTATCTGCTGCGGATCCACTTGATTCGTTAGGAGATGATCTTTTGGGTGATATGGCAACTCCAGCCAAGGTCGAGGAGAAAAAAGCGGAACTGAAAGAGGAGAAGAAACCAGTAGCCAAACCCGCTTCTAAGCGTTCTGGTAGAGCCCGCTCTGCAATCGATTCCCTGAAATGGACTGATGCAGAGGTTGAGAAGGTGACAGTTGTGCATGATGCACAAGGATGGAAAGTCCAGATAAACGGAAAGGATTTCTTCGTTAAAGGTATCGAATGGAGTCCCACACCGGTTGGTGAGAATTATTCTTATGATCTTTGGGCTCAAGATGAAAAAGTCCTTAAGGAGATTGTTGACCGCGATATGTCCTTTTTTAAGAGCGCTGGCATCAATGCTATTCGTTCTTTCACGATGCCTCCTCCCAAATGGATTTACTACATATATAAGACTTATGGCATAAGATTTATGATCAATGACATGATGGGTCGTTATGGGATGACAATCAATGGTAGGTGGGTTTTCCCGACAGATTACAGCGATCCAAATACTCGTAAGGCTCTCAAGGAACAGGCTATAGCCGTGATTGAAAAGTATAAGAATGTTCCAGGTGTCCTATTTCTTTTCTTTGGAAACGAAAGCAACTACGGTCTGGAATGGCGTTCCACTGAAATAGAGAACCTTCCTGTAGGTGAACGTCACGCTGCCAAAGCTCGTTTCCTCTACTCTATGTGGGAAGAGATTTTCCAGGAAGTGAAACAGCGGGATTCAAACCATCTCTGCGGTATGGTCAATGGGGATATTCAGTATATAGAGCTCATAAAGGAACTCTGCCCGAGCATGGATATCCTTGGTGCTAACGTCTATCGTGGCCAGTCTGCAACTGATCTGTGGGAAAAAGTCAACAAGATTCTCAACAAGCCTTTTGTCTTCACAGAATTTGGTTGTGATGCTTTCAATGCCAAGACAGGAGAGGAAGACCAGTATCATCAGGCTCTCTTCCTGAAAGAGCAGTGGAAAGAGATTTTCATGCAGAGTTATGGAAAAGGTCTGAACCAGAATGCGATAGGTGGTTTTACTTTCGGCTGGGTCGATGGTTGGTGGAAATATATGCAGACAGCTTACCTCGATATCCATGATAAGACAGCCTCCTGGGGTAATGGTGGTTATTGGTTTGATTATCAGCCTGGTAAGAACAACATGAATGAGGAATGGTGGGGAATCGCTTCCATAAGTCCCAAGCTTGTTGACGGAGTGAATGTTCGTACTCCCCGTGCTGCCTATTACATGTTGTCCGATATCAATAAGCTGGATCCCTTTTTTGAAAATACAAAGAGTATTGAACAATATTTCAACGGAATCAACCTTGGTGCGTATGTAAGTATGGGAGAAGCCAATACGCTCAAGGCGAGAATAGAAGAGATACAACGTATAAAGATTTCAAAAGCGAACCTCCTTTCTGAAATGGTTGTGAACGCCAGTGCCCTCACACCAGCAAGTTTTGATAAGGGATTGCAGGCAAATCTCGATTTCGCATTCAATCCTACTAAAGAGCTGACTGGGTCACTCTCTGTGAACATGACCGCTTTTGCCCCTGAAAAGAATATTGAGCCTTTTTTCTATGGGGATCGTGTTAAGCCGACAAAAATCCTTACAGTGAATAATGTAGGAATGGGAACAAATGATTTTGTTGAAGTTGTGAAAAATCCAGTGGAAATATATAGTGCCAGTTTCACTTACGATAATCCCAACCTCACATTGAACGGGTTCTATCACGTCGGTCGTGGAACATGGTTCTATGAAGGTGACTTCTTCGGGTTTCTTCCTGAAAACTATGACATGTTTGGACAAGATACTTGGAATGCCAAAGCTCCTTTCGGAGTCGAGTTTATTGGTAAGAAAAAACTGGATGGATTAAAGGTCATCGGTGGTCCGGAAGTGACCTGGGGTGCTAACCCTAAGGTAATGGCAAAGTATTATAAAAAATTTGGTTCTATCGATATGGCCATTATTCATTCTGAGGATATAGCCCAGCAGGCTGAACAGGCAGGTTTGGCTGCTGGTGTAACACCGAAGACAAGAAAGACCAGCGCTTACGTGAAAGTCAATGCTATTCCTAAAGTGAACATAGAAATTGGTGGAATTTGGGCTGGTTCAGAGAAGATTGGGCAATC
The DNA here is from genome assembly GCA_020722765.1 of Brevinema andersonii. Taxonomy (GTDB): domain Bacteria; phylum Spirochaetota; class DYKD01; order DYKD01; family DYKD01; genus DYKD01. The sequence goes on from DYKD01000062.1 coordinate 2,399, forward strand.
ATTCATGCGTGCTGTGGAATCTTCTGGTAGTGGTTACTTGGGATCAGGTTATGATATAATACAGAATGATTCCATAAAGTTGATAGATACTTTGGGAACACGGGTTCTTGCAAGTGGAAATCTCGGTGGTGGCGTCAGTCTCATGGGAGAATTCAATCTTTGTGGACTCGTTGCTGATGCTGGTAATGTGCCAGCTTTCCTTGGTTCAACTCTCACTTCTGGCGGAACAGGAAACAAGATGGAGTATCGTGGAGGCTTAAACATGATGTTCGGTTTCTTCCAGATTTATCTCAAATACCTTAACCGTGAACCACTTGTTCCTGCCAATCCTATGATTGAAGGGTATGTTGTATCAAACAGGATTTATCCTGATGTGAGACCACGTAACCCCATTGATGATCCTTTTGCTGTCATTGGTAACAGAAAAGCACAGATTTTCGAAGCTGTGGTTGTTTATGAACCAACAGGTGCCACATGGTTTTTTGATTGGGATAACGATGTGAAAGAGGATGCCAAGATCGCAGCAAGCGTAGCGTTCAATTACGCCATGTATCCTACTAAGACAGATTCCGGCACATATAACAATAATGGGGATACAGTCCCTTTTGGATTTGGTCTTCCTGCTGCTAATGTCTGGTCTGTAGCCAGCCGCATAGTCTCCAATCCAATCAAGGATTTGAAGATTCTGGCAAACCTCTCTGCAGGTCTCCAGCAGTCATCTGGTGGTGCTACAAACCTTGTCCAATACTATTCAGGAAATGTTGTTGTTGGATATAAGGGTATCAGATTTGCAGGAACAGTCAAGAAAGATGCCTGGGGTGGTAATGGTGCCTACGACTGGTACAGGCAATGGAATCTGGTCTATCCTTGGCAGTTTGGGGCAGACCTTTCCTACGTTTTTGCCAGGAACGTATTCACTCCTGGAGCTAGCCGCATAGGGTTGAAGGCTCAGATGGTGACACTTGATGAAGAGAATGAAGATTTTGATACTCTTGGCAGTTATGTGATGGAATCATCACTCTACTACCAGATGATATTCTAGGAGGAACGAGATGAAGAATAAACTGATTGGTTTTATAACAGCTGTGTTCATGGTTCTGATGATAGCATCCTGTGCCCAGGAATCCACACTTGAACCTGAATGGCTTGGTGCAGCAGATTTCCCTTCCATCGCAGCTATGTCATTGTATTCCAATGAAGGGATTTATCCAGATGAGACAGTTCTGATCGATATTGATAACCCTTTCCGAATTACCGGAGTGTCCCAGAATTTTAAATGGAATATTTCCTTGGACGAGAATCCGGTAGCCGCATTTTATGCATGGGCTACTGTTTTGGCTAACGCACCAACGGGTGAGGCCCAGTATTATACGGGACTGGCTCTTGCCAGTATTGCCTATACGACCAATCGTATTGGTGCTACAGCCCGAGCCATTAGGGCCTTCCAGGCTGTACTTGACTATTTTCCTGATTCTGTAACTTATGATGCTACTGGAACAATCCCATATCCACTTGGCGTGCTTTCGTATAACCAAATCAAGAACTTGGGCGGAACTCCGAAGGGATATACTGTTTATTCAAATTCATTGATTAAAATTTATTAAAAAAGGAGAACTAAGATGAAAGTAAAATTCTTATTATTGCTTTTAGTGCCTTTGATGGTGTTAATTGTAATGAACTGTGATCGTAATTATACTTTGGATCTAGATTCGCCTACGACACCGTTAGTTGATAGAACTGTATATCCAAAAGATTTGAATACAAATGTTATGGTCATTTATGTCAATGAGACGTATTCAAATACAACTCCACCAACTATTTCAGGTCCATGGTTGTGTGATTGGTGCGTGGATCCAAAACCTAACATTGGTGAAGTTTCTGGAAGACGGGGTGATGCAGCTGAAGGGAAAAATTATATACGTTACAAAACTATAGACAATGGTGGTGGAAATTTCAACTACATAGGTTTTTATGTCAATTTAGTTACTCCTATTGCTTTGCCAAAGTTTGCTAATGGAAGTCTTATCATTTGGCTGCGTAATGCCAATTCCACAAATGTGTTGAGTGTAGCTACATGGGGTGGAACAGCTGTAACTGTCGCATCAAGAGGATTCGTCAGTGATGGAACATGGCAAAGACTCAAGATTCCTATCAGCGCTTTTGCGGGTGCCAATTTGAATAATCCAGGTAATGCTCTTGTTGTTATAACGGGATCAACTAAGCCTAATATATATTTCGATGTCGATTCAGTTTATTATACAAATAACTGAAAAGATAAATATAAAATAGTTTAACAATAAAAAAGACGCCCCTAAAAAGGCGTCTTTTTTTATAGTGTACCCGAGAGGAATATGCACTGAAATGACTAATTTTCTCCCTTTCCCCAACATCTCGTCAAACTCGATGTTATCCCTCTCCCTTTCCGAGGACGGAAGGAGAGGGGTAAGAGAAGAGATTGGAGTTTTTAGCCAGAAGTATGATGACTCTTAATTTCATGGGAATTCTCCTAACGGATAGTTAACGATATCATACAAGAATATAACAATTTTAGAAGCTAAAAGCAATCGTTTGCATAAAAAAAATATGAGATTTTTCCTAAGTGTTAATTGAACATGCAAATTGGGCGATTGTTGGTTTTTTTTTTCTAATATATTTATTGACAAAATAGAAATTTATTTCTATTTTGTACGTATGATTGAGAGAGTCGTTGTTACAGAAATCAGGAAAAGATTACAGGACTACCCAGCTGTTGCCATACTTGGACCGCGTCAGGTGGGAAAAACTACTCTTGCCAAAACCATGACCAATAACTATTTCGATCTCGAAGATGAGCAGGATAAAATCCGGCTCGATGTCGAATGGGAAAATATCGTAAAATCTGATTCTTTGGTTGTCCTAGACGAAGCCCAGGCTTTCCCATTGCTCTTTTCTCGGCTCCGTTCTACTATAGATAAGGACCGCAAGAGGAATGGCCGTTTCCTGATTCTGGGGTCTGTTTCTCCTGTCCTGATGCATCAGGTTTCTGAATCTCTGGCAGGAAGGATTTTTCTCTGTGAAATGACACCATTCAATATCAAGGAAATTATCCCTTCAAAGTGGGATAATCTTTGGAGGTTTGGTGGTTTTCCTGATGGTGGAATCTTAAAGCCACAGGTATTTCCAGGATGGCAAAAAAGTTATCTGACCCTTCTCTCGCAGCGTGATTTGCCACTCTGGGGAATGCCATCCAAGCCACAGATGACGGCCCGTCTCTTTCAGATGATTGCGTCCATGAACGGTCAGGTTTGGAATGCATCGCATATTTCCCAGAGTCTTGGTGTTTCCTATCATACTGTAAACACTTATACCGATTTCCTTGAAAATGCTTATCTTATCCGTAAGTTGCAGCCTTTTTCCTCTAACATACGTAAACGATTGGTTAAAAGTCCAAAAATATTTTGGAGGGATTCCGGATTACTTCACTATCTGTTGAATGTTGGTCAAACTGACGATCTACTTGATTTCCCTTGGATTGGTTTTTCTTGGGAGGGTTGGATCATTGAACAGGTGCTTTCCCTGCTACAGCCAGTGTCGTTTAAGGCATATTACCTTCGGACGCAGTCCCGACAGGAAATTGACCTGGTCTTGGAATTGGGAAAAAAACTTTGGGCAATTGAAATCAAGCTTTCTTCCGCTCCAGCACAGACTGATTTCAAAACGATTCAGGAAGTGGGTGGTCTTATAAAGGCTGATAAGATGATTCTGCTGAGCAGGAAAAGCGGGTTTCTGGAAAATTCCAGGATGGTTGCCACGGATCTTACTGGTTTGATGAAGCTCATTGATAGGGATATTCTGGCTTGAGTTGATGCGTAAAGCCTGTTATAAACGAATAAATCCTGATAATCCATAAAATCGACATAAATTGGGGTTGCACTCCCCCCGTTAATTGAACATGCAATTCTGGGAAAAAATTGCATAAAATCCTTGACATGGGAGTTTTTCTTTGTTATATTACCAAAAATGGGTGCTAACGTTTGCATTGATTTCTGTTTCTTGTGTTTAGCCACTGTTAAATGTCGAAAAAAAACATGTGAGGTGTCCTATGATAAGAGTTTTTCTGTTGCTTCTAGTCCTATTGCCATTTTCGGCTCAAGCTGCTCTTAAAACAATTTATGTTGATTTGAATGCAACCGGTGCCAATAATGGTACTACATGGGCGGACGCTTTCACGACGCTGTCCGGTGGGACAGGTTCCTTCCAAGCAGGATCTACGAATATCATGCTCATTGCGGCTGGGGTTTATAATGAAACCATCACTCTTAATTTACCTGGCCAACATAGTGGTTCTTTTGGCAGAACGAATGTTATTAAGGCTTTCACAAATGGGGTTGTTATAGATGCACAAGGCATTCGAAATAATGGAGTTGTTTTTCAAGACACGAAATTCATTCGTATAGAAAATTTTATTGTGCGTGGGGCATTGAATGGAGGGGTTCATTTCTTTGTCGCCTCTTCGAATATGGCCTATCGAATTGCGTCCTATAAGAATGCACAAGCTGGCTTTTCTCTTCAGGCAGGTGATTATACGGTCATTGATCATTGTACCTCTTGGAGTAATTCGGAGCGTGGAATTTTTGGTGCCGGAGACTCTGATTATGTGACTGTCAAGAATTGTATACTTCAGCAGAATGCTTACAGTGCTGTGGAACTGACAGGAACATTTGGTACTCGTTTAAATAATAACCTTTGGGGAAATGGGTGGGGTAATGCTACTGTTGCTTCTGAATTTTCTTCAAATACATTATTTATATCAATAGACCCTACATCCTCTGATTTTCTTCGTTTGTCATCAACAAGTCCATGTAGGAATAAAGGAACTGATGGTTCTGATATTGGTGCATTTCCTTATATTGTGACTGGTCCAGTTGCTCCCAATGCACCTTCAGGTGTTCTTGCCACAGCGCTCTCAACAAATTCCATCTCTGTCTCCTGGAACGACCTCTCAAACGAAACATCCTACACACTCTTCAGGAACACATCACGCGATTCCAATGCTGCAACAAAAATAGGTCTGATTCAAGATAGGGCGAGCTATACAAATACAGGACTTGTTAAATCTACAAAATACTATTTCTGGGTGAGGGCTTACAATGCTGTTGGTGAGTCTCCGTTCTCTGCAATCTTTTCAAACACAACACTCACGCCTGTTGCTCCTCCAGTAGTTCCTACAGGATTTGCTGCAGCAGTTTTCTCAGAAAGCCAGATCAACCTCTCTTGGAATGACCTTTCCAATGAAACATCCTATACACTCTTTAGGAATACTGTGCAGGACTCGAATTTCGGTGTTACTAAAATCGGAGTTGTTGCAAACCAGGTCTCATATAACAACACAGGTCTTGCATCCAGCCAGAAATATTTTTACTGGATCCAGGCTTACAACACCGCTGGCGCATCAGGATACTCTGCATCCGTTACAAACTCCACGCTTGCTCCACCGCCTCCACCAAACACTCCAACAGGTGTTTCGGCTTCTGTGCTTGGATCCACAAGCATATCAGTCTTGTGGAATGATCTCTCAAATGAGACGAGCTACACACTTTATCGTTCGACATCTACGGATTCCAACGTTGCAACAAAAATAGGATGCACTCTGAACCAGACGAACTCTGTGAATACTGGTCTCACTCCATCAACATTATACTATTTCTGGGTGCGAGCCTTCAATTCAGCGGGTTCTTCAGGATATTCCGCAAGGATCTCTTCTACAACATCTAATGTGGTTTCACCTTCAACGCCAACAGGACTTACAGCTACAGCGATCTCCTCTACACAGATTGATCTCGCTTGGACGGATCTTCCAAATGAGACAAGCTACACGCTCTTCAGGAATACATCCAATTCCACAGAGTTAATCCCAGTGAAGGTCGGATTTTCTGCAAATCAGAATACCTATTCTGACACAGGATTGCCCGCATCAACACAGTATTATTATTGGGTGAAGGCCTACAACACAGGCGGTTCTTCTGCTTTCAGTTCAGGTGCTAATGCAACCACGACAGCAGGTGGAACAACTGAACTTGGAAAAGTGATTTATGTCTCCAAGACTGGTGGAAGTCATACGGCTCCCTATGACACTGCAGGCAAAGCGTCCACAAACATTGCAGCAGCCCTTTTAGAAGCAACTTCTGGAACTAACACTATTCTGATAGTGGATAACTACCAGAGCTATGATAGTTTCAGTTTCATCAATTCAGTGAATCAAATCATGGTCAAAGCTGGGGACGGTTACACCCCAAGAGTGAGTGGACAGACAAGAATAACAATCGAGAATTCCAGGAACATCACAATCCAGGGACTCACGAGGATGAATCGGAATGTCGCAGATTTCGGTTTCTTTGTGATCAATTCATATGATATCATACTGAAGAAGAATTTAGTCTATTCCAATGCACTTCCAGGCCTGATTCTGGATACGGGAGCTCACAGGGTTTCCATCATCAGTAACATTTTCATCAATAACGACCAGCCTGCTATCCAGGTGGGTGGAGTATCAGCTTATTCCAATCTTATAGAAGGAAATTTGATCAGTAAGAATGCACAGATTGGAGTTCAGTTTGTCAATTCTTCAAAGTATAATCTGATGAAACGGAACAGAATCCAAAGCAACATCCAAATGGGAGTCCAATTCACTGGGACTTCCTTTTCTAACACGGTCTGTTCAAATGATATTGTAGGGAACATGATGGGTGTACAATTCACGGACGGCGCCATAAACAACCTTCTTTTGGGAAATTCAGTGAAGCTGAGCCCTGTTAACGGCGTTCAGATTGCTGGGGTTGCAGCGATGTTCAATATGGTGAAAGCGAATAACATAATCCGTAATGTCAACCATGGGGTTGTGATCGAGAATGGGGCAAATGCGAACCTAGTTCAAGGAAATACGATTGCAAGCAATGGGATTTTTGGATTGATGTTCAATAATGCAGCAAACAATTTGGTTGTCAGTAATGTTTTCCTTACAAACCAGAAGGGTATCCAGGTGGAGAATTCCAAGAATAACTATATCCAAGGTAATCATTCCACAAAGAATCTCTATCAGGGTATTGCACTCCTGAATGCAACAAACAACATTGTCAAAGAGAATTCACTCTATCTGAATGGACAGCAGGGGCTCTTTTTGCAAACTGCTTTGTCCAACAAGCTTATTGGTAATAGGGTTTACAGGAATGCGCAACAAGCTATCTTCTTCCGGACGAGTTCAGGAAGTCTTGTTTCCAACAACGTTGTTATGAACCATACGCTTTCAGCGTTCCATCTTACAGGACCAGATGCGGCTAACGGATCCCATTTCAATCAGTTGAAGAATAATATCATGGTTTCAAACCAATGGGGTTTCTTTGTAGAGCAGGGGAGTGCAAACAATGTTTTTGATCATAACACATCCCTCCGCAATTTCACAGGATTTGAATTGAATGGTACAGCAGGCACGGGAAATAGTTTGAGGAATTCCATATTTGCCTCCAGTTATGGCAATTTTGGTATAGCGGATTATAAGATTTCTTCCCTTGATAATGATTATAACTGTGTATATGATTCTGCAGTCCAAGATTATGGTGGTACAATGAATCCACATCCAAATTCCATTTCTGCTGATCCCCAGTTTGTAAACACAACCCCTTCCAGCTCGTTCTATCTCTATGTTTCCGCAACAAGCCCTTGTGCAGGAACTGCAAGCGACGGTTCGGATATTGGTGCACGTCCATCAGCATCCAGCCTCACACCTGCACGCGTTTCTGGATTTTCTGCAACAGCCTTGGCAACAAATCTGATCGCACTTTCTTGGTCCGATCTTTCAACTGAAACTTCTTATACACTATTCCGATATGTTCTGAATGAATCAAACAACAGCACCCCCATTATGGGATTCTCAGCGGGTTCTACGGTTTATACAAACAAAAATCTACCGAAGGAGACAACTTATTTCTATTGGATCAGAGCTTATAATGAATATGGTGCATCACCTTTCTCTCTGGTTGCTTCTGCAACAACATTCTCAGTTCCACCTGCAACTCCAACTGGTCTCACAGCGCGGATGACAAATCTTAACCAATCCCTCCTGCAGTGGAATGATGTTGCCTCTGAATCGACTTTCAGGATTTACAGGCATACAGCCAACAATTCCAGTGCTGCTTCACTAGTCACATCTGTGGTTTCAAACACAACCACTTATCTTGATGCTGGGTTGGCGTATTCAACAGTCTTTTATTATTGGGTGCGGGCATTTAAAGGAAATACACCTTCAGATTTCTCACTCGTTTCTGTGATAACTACAGGAGTTGCTCCGGTTCTTCTTCCACCTGCTGGTCCTGATGAGGATGGCTTGAGTGTATGGAACAACGGTCCAAAAGATGGTGAGAGGATTGATATCTACCTCAATTCTCCTGACCCTGTCCAGTATGCTGATTCAGATGTGAGGATTGAACTTTATACAGTCGGTGGCATCTTTGTGAAAGAGATCCTGACCGAAAAATATTCAGCACTGAGTAGACCAGTTTCATTTGATCCAGGTGGTCTCTCTCCGGGAGTCTATATCCTTTATGCGAAGGGTGCAGGTGTACGTGAGTACAAACGCATCTATATCAGGAAATGAGGTGAGAATATGAAAAAAACTAATTTGATGATAATCTCTCTTTTACTATTGGTTGGAATCCCTGCTTTTGCGGCAACTTTTGATGCGAGTGCTGACGCATTCTTCATTAAAAGTGATGCTCGCGCACGTGGGATGGGTGAGGCCATGGTTGCTGTTGACGGTTCAGCATCAGCCATGCTTTACAACCCTGCGGGCTTGGGAGCAATGGATAAATCCGTTGTAGGACTTTCTGGATATTCTGGTCTTGCAGGTTCTGCTGCTGGTTTTCTCTCTGGTGTTGTTCCTTTCAATTTTGGGACAATATCAGCAGGCCTTTCATATTTTGGTTTGCCATCAGACGATCTTCTTGATAGCAGTGGAGTTTTACTTCAAAATATACAGAACAGGGATTTCGACATCTTTGCTTCGTATGGACGTATGTTGAATCTTGGGCTTTCTGTCGGTGGCGGAATAAAACTCGCTATGCGGAATAACGCAGGTGAATCCCTCACTGCTTTCGGCTTCGATGGGGGAGCTCTCTATAATTTTACCCTGCAACCCGGCACACTCGGATTGGGATTGTCAATCAAGGATTTAGGGACATCTCCGAATATCAACGTGGGTGGGAGTTTCAAGCTCCAGTCTGTTCCCTTGTTGATTGCCAATGATATTTCGTTCTTTTTTGCTGGAAAATTTTTCAATAAGATCGGGTTGGAATATTCTGTGAATAAGATGTTCAGTGTTCGGGCTGGTTATAAACTGTTCCAGGATCTTGGCGCCTTTTCTGTTGGATTCGGTTTCAATTATCCAATCTTAGATGGACAAGTTGTTGTTGCTAACTATGCCCTTAATCTTAATCCTGAATCAGCGATAGGTCAGATTCATTCTTTTGGATTGGAATATCAGTTTGGTAAAACTGGTTCAGGACAGAATACTGTTGAAGTAAAACCAGAAAAAATCAAGGCTACAGTAGTTCCTCAGGATGGAATCGCAGTTGTTACGATCATGGATTTCAAGAATGCAGGAAATATTGAAAAGCTTCAACCTCTTGCCAAAGGTCTACCCTCCAAGACTCTTGCCCTTTTCAAAGAAAGCGAAAATTTCGAATGTAAGGACATTTCTGAATTTGACAAACCTGATGCAAAATCATTATTATCAGCAGGCGTTAGATACACTGTAGCTGGGGCCTTTAACAGGGACGGTGATAATCTCACAGTCCAATATGTTCTGGTGGATCTTGTAACGAAGGAAAAGTTTGGTCAGGGATCGTTTGAAACAGCCATCAAGAGTGGTGTTGCTGATGATATGGCTGTTGAACTGGCTAATAGGATCAAGCTCGCTTTGAATGAGAGAATTCCTGCTAAAAATGCTGGTAGTGGTGGTGCTGAAAAGGTGACTGCGCCTGAGGCATTAACCAAGGATGAGCAAGATCTGGCTACTGTTGATCAACGTACTGTCATCACTATAATGGATCTGAAGAACACGGCGAACGATGAGAAGTTGCAACCGTTGTCCAAAGGTCTTCCAGAAAAAGTAATCGCTTTGTTGGGAGAAAGCCAGTTCCTGCAGATTAAGAGCATAAACAGTTATGGTGTGAATCCTGAATTGACAGCGCTTGCTGGGGCAGGTGTCAAGTATGTGGTTGTGGGAGCCTTTGAAAGAAAAAAGGATTCCATCACAATCCAGTACATGCTTGTTGATGTTGTTACGAAAGAACGTTTTGGCAAAGGCTTTTTCGATGTAGCTATTAAGAAGGGTATTGCTGACGAATTGGCTACATTGTTGGCAAAGCGGATTGAGAGCGCAGTCAGGGAAGAACAGAAGAAATAGGAAAGAATTTCGTAAGATGGTATTTAGGCAATAAGGATAAAAAAAATGATCAAGAAGACAGGTAAGGCGACTTTGAAGGACATAGCCAAGAAATCGGGAGTGAATGTTTCCACCGTGTCACGGGTATTGAACAAGACTGCATCAATAAGTGATAAGGTCAAGAAGAAGATCTTTAAGATTTCCACGGAGATGGGATACATTCCGAATACGATAGCACGTGCGTTGGTGACCCAGCGTTCTTATGCTATTGGGATTGTTGTCCCTAACTTCACTTACATGTCGGGTGGTTTTTTCCAGGAAACAATGATTGGTATTGAGATGGAAGTGAATAGGCGTCATTACAATCTTTTGCTCACAAAATTCAAAGGTGAAGAACGTCACTGTTTTAATTATAATGTACGGAGTGGGATGTTGGATGGAGCCTTGGTCTTGGGTGATGAATTGAAGCAGGAAGATTTACCAAGTCTGATGGCGTTGCCTATACCTGTCGTTTTGATAAATACTAGCATAGCAGGAAAAACTTTGCCCTACGTCTGCATAGATAATGTCCATGGTGGGGAAGTGGCTACAGAGCATCTCATCAAGCATGGATATGGGGATCTCATCTATATCGGTGGTGGGAAAGACCAGCAAGCAACCCGTGAAAGGGAGACAGGGTTTCAGCAGGCTGTGGCAAAACACCCGGAAAGTGTGGTGAGGAGCCGCATCTATTATTCCCATTTTGATACGGCTTTGCGAGACTCTTATGCACTGATGAAAGATTTGGATCTCTCTTCTGGGAAGACGGGAATCTTCGCTGCGAGCGATCATATCGCTTATGGGGTCATGAAGTTCCTTAATGAGAAAGGGATAGGAATCCCGGATAAGGTGGGCTTGATTGGATTTGATAATATGGAGTCTAATGAATATATGTCCTCACCACTTACTAGCATAGATCAAAAAGGTCGTAATATGGGTGAAGCGGCATGCATGCTCCTTTTGGATATCATTGAAAAAAAAAGTGTGGGCCCTTCCTTCAAAATTAAACCTGAGCTTGTAATAAGACGTTCCTGCGGTTGTTAAGACCTGCCTCCTTTATCCAACATAGGAATGCGTTGATTGCTATCCGAGCGATGCAATATTTCCCAGTTTTGTTTTTTTTTAAAATTTGCAGTTTTGATTTGTCAAGGATATTATCTGACGTAATCAAAGAGTGAACCTTCGGTTTACGTTTTGGTTTGAAACTAGACTTTCGATGTTGTTTTTGACGTGCATCGGCTATGTAGGGAAAATTATGTTGGAGAAAATACAGAGGAGAATTGTTTATGAAAACATATAAAGTATCAAAAGCGTGTGTCAGTTGCCACGCTTGTGTTGAAGTAGCTGGCAAAAATTTTAAAATGAGCGAAAAAATAGCCTATGTGTATAAACAACCCGAAAATGAGGCAGAAGAAAAACTATGTATGAAGGCTTTAGAGGTATGTCCAGTCAATGCCATTGAAAGTGACGATAAAAGCATCAACACAATAAAAAAAGAGCCAATTTTAGCAAAACATAAGGTAAAAGGGACTCTTGATAAATATCCTCATCTTAAAGATGTTTTATTGGGTTTTTCCGATAAGTTTAAAAAACTACTTAACCCATTAATGTATAATACCCTGGCAAAGTTTGCCAGTTTTAACGAAGCTGCTAAAGTCAGTGGTATTTCGGTTTGCGAAATTCTTCATGTGCTTAATAAAGCCAATGGAACTGAGGAATTGTTGCATAAAATTTCGCCAGAATGTATAAACGATAAGGATTTTCAAATCAATATATTGGAATTAAGCGATGATATAATATGGGAAGAAAGTTTGGAAAGGTACATTTATAATCATGATAGTATGCCTGAAATTATTGAAAAAATTTCAAACTTAAAACCACAGGAAAATATAGTTCTAATAAGTGTAAACGAACCTGTTGAATTGGTAAAAACAGCAAAAGGGTTGGGATTTTTGGTAAATATTGAAAAAGCAAGAGAATATAGAGCATCTGTTTTTAACCCGGAAAAAAAGAAAAATACTGACTGGCGAGAACGGAAAACCAATTTTGCACAACTTGATGTGCGAACTATGCAGACCGATCCGTTTGATATGATCATTCAAAAAGCTTATGCAACATCAGAAGATGACGGTTTTGTGCTCATTCAGCGATTTGAACCTTTGCCGATGATCAATATGCTTGCCGAAATGGGCTTTGAACACGAAACCGAATATGTTTCTCAATCGGAAATCTGGGTTTATCTGTATAAAAAACCAAATCGTGACAATGCGAAAAACATGAACAATAAAACAGAAGTTGTCATACAATCGGCAACACCGGTCGCTTATCCTGTCATTATGCGAATGCTTCAATCTGATGTCATCAGGAAAAACATTGCAATAAAAAGTCTAAAAGTATGGGAAGAAACCGAAAAACATCTGGCATGGATAACAACCGGAAAGGCAGACATAAGCTTTACTGCCATAATGACATCAATAAAACTTAAAAAAGCCGATATAAAAATCCCTGCTCTCTTTGTTTGGGACAATTTTGTAATACTTACCAGATACAAGGCAGATGATTTTAACGATTTAAAAGGGAAAGATATTTCCACCCCGCTTTTTGAGGAAGCACCGCCAACAAAAATCACTAAATATCTGATGAAAGCAAATGGTTACAATCCAAATGATTTCAAATTTGTTTATGGTAAACCTTTTGGAAGACCAGAACAGATTTATGCCGATTTTGTTCAGGGCAAGGCTGATACTGTTATTCTTAGGGAACCCGAAGCAAGTTACGCAATAAAAATAATGCAAGACCGAAACGAACACGTATCGATATTATCGTATAATGAGCTGTGGAATAAGGTAAACCCGGGTTTTGGAAGTTTTCCCAATGCCGGTATTGCCTTTAAAGGTGAATTTGTCCGAAAAAATCCTGAATTAACAAACATATTCTTAGCTGAATTAAAAAAAGCCATTGATTGGGTAAACGAAAACAAACAAGAAGCTGCAAAATTATCTTTCGATATGATGCGGCAACCCACCGACAGGATTGAATTGTTTCTCAATAGGGTAAATTTCAATTATGTAAGCGGTGACGAGTTAATCACAAAAATGAAGGACTATTTTTCGGTTTTAACAAAAGAGAATATCATTGAGAATGAAATAGATGCTGAATTTATTGAAATGTTTAAAATGAAATGACCAACCCCCGACATTTTTCATATTAATCGGCTGATTGGGATTTATTTTATTTTCTTCCTGCCAACAAATTG
>DYKD01000194.1 GCA_020722765.1 Brevinema andersonii
CTAGCTATTGCTAGTATACAATGAGCTAGAAACAAGCTCATTGTTTATAATCATTTAGAAATCAAGAAGTCCTTGTGTGTTACCAACACCTAAAGGTGTTGGTTTGTTTGGATGTCGGAAATCTTTGATTTCCGAGCACTCTCAGAAACTAAAAGTTTCTGAAGCTTCTGGACTTCAAAATTCAATGAATTTTGACAGTGCTCAAGATTTTACAATCTTGACATGCTCAGAAATTAAAATAGTGGGCTACATCCACATCCTAAAGGATGTGGTTTAATTTCTGACATTAAGGATACCTGTCAATGGGATTATAATGGATGTGAATGAAGAGAAGAAAGTAGCCAGAAATTTTGATACATCAAACTTTGCAGAAGGAAAATACTTGTTGAAGTTCATAGCCAGTGTCGGAAGCAATACTGTCGAGAAGACAAAAGAGTTCAGGATTGGCAAATGGCTGCTTGATATTGCTTCTATAAAGCAGGAGTATCAAATAAACAAGATTGAGCAGTTTGTGATGCAAGTGAGCAATGGATGGAATGAACAAGCAGAAAATGTGTATGCAGAATTCAAGATTTCAAATGAAACTGCAAAAGACATGATTTCCAAGAAGACAGCTACTTTCAATGTGCCTGCCTCGAGCATGAACAAGACTACTGAAGTAAAGGAATATTTTGACACATCTGGAATCGCACCAGGAAAGTATACATTGAATGCAACTATTTTCTTCAGGGACAGTGCATCAAGCAAGCTGTATGATGTCGAGTTTGTAGAGAAAGGAATAAATATAATGTAGATTGCAATAGGTGCTGGTGTTGTAATAGCAGCAGGCATAGTTTTCTGGCTGATGAAGAAAAAGAAAGGAAGAAGGAGATAACTCAATGAATCTTAAAAAAAAGACAGCAAAGTATATCAAAATGGTTCTTATAATCCTGTGTCTGATTGTTATAGCAATAAGCCTAACTGTCATGATTTATTATTTTGTTTCTGTTAAGCAGGTTATAACATATGATGCAAAAGTGATAGTCTCGGACCATATTGGATTTGATACAAGCAAGGATGCTCTCAATTTTGGAATGATAATGCCTAGCAGCAGCTCAACAAGGAAGATAGAAGTAACAAACAATGATAATATCGCATTGAAAATACAGACAAAGGTTTCTAGTGACTTGAGAGGATGGATAAGCTTTGACATGGAACAAGGCATGCTAATCGGACCTAGAGAGCATAAGAGTATTGTTGCGAGCATAATAGCTCCGTTTGGAGCAGATTACAGGAATTATACAGGAAAAGTGCAGATAATTTTCAGGAGATTCTGAAAATTAAGGATAAGTGTCATTGACATTTATTATTACGTCTTCCCATACAAAGGGGTTGACTGAGTCATCTGCATAAAATAACACAGAATATGAAGTTCCGCCTTCTGACGAGCTGAACTGCTTTGTTACTGTATGTGTGGAAGGCGTGTATGATGCTCCCATGATTGCCAAGGAATCGCTGTCTGGTCCGAGCAGCAGATTGTCGCCATCAGGGTCATATGCCCTTAGCGTGATTGTTGTCAGGCCTGGCTGCTGGTCTATTGTATTGATGCATTCTGGCTCGCTATAAACCTGCTCGAGAGTAATATTAACTGTATCAAGCTCTTCTAGTGTTACTGAATCAAACTGAGCATATTCAGGAGGGCTGTTTGCTGGCGGCTCTGAACCAGAACTTCCTATCTTACATCCCAAGATTCCAAGCAGTCCGGCAAGCCCCAAGACAGATGCTCTTTTCATGGCTTCTTTTGCAATCCTTGAGATCAAATTCATGCTTATACATTGTCATTAGAGCTTATAAACCTTACTAAAGTTGATTATTATTAAGTAGTTACAAAACTTGAATCAATTAAATTTATTCGGATTCTTTAAGCGAGGGCCTTGACATGGATGATTTAGAAGAGCCAGATGCTATGACATCATCTATCCTAAGAATCATCATTGAAACCTCGCTTGCTGAGTCTATTGCCTGAGTTTTTATCCTGAGAGGCTCGACAATTCCTGCAATGAAATTATCCTCTATCTTTCCTGTGAAAAGATTCAGGCCAGCATACCTGTCGCCCTTGTCATGACGCGACTTTAATTCTGCAAGAATCTCTATTGGGTCATGCCCTGCATTTTCAGCCAGAGTTGAAGGAACGAATTCGAGTGCAGAGACAAACTGCTCTATTGCAAGCTGTTCCCTTCCATTCAGCGTGTTGCTGTATTTTCTCAGTTCTTTCGCAAGCTCCATCTCTACAGCACCGCCGCCCGAGACAATTTTTCCAAACTTTGAAGTAGGGCTTTGCTCCTACTTTATTAATTCTTTTGC
>DYKD01000195.1 GCA_020722765.1 Brevinema andersonii
CGACCCCGCCAAAGCGGCTGAAAGATTTACCAACTCAATTTAGTCACACTCAAATTATTTTCGGCGTTTGGGCAACAAGGAATCTGAAAGCAATTAGGTAGGCCGTCAAGTGGCGGCTAAGCACCTAGTTGGCTGGCTTCGCTAATCAAGAAGGAAAATTATGGAATTTTTAACCGCTCTCAAAGATACACCTCTTCCCACTATTTTGGTTATTGGAGGAATCGTTTTTCTCTTTCTCGGAATAGCCACAATCAAAAAGCCAATTGTTATTGATGTAACTCCCCAAAGCAGAAAAATCGCTCTTATTGTAGGCATTTTATTGATAAGCGGCGGTGTGTATTTGATGGTTCAACCAGGTCCAGAAAGTCCAACAGAAGAAATTGCAACTGCTACACCAGCGGCAACAGAGACACCGGCATCTCCAACTGATACGCCCGACCTATCAGTCATTGTGACAGATGAACATTTATCGAAATATCTGAAAAATATTGTTATTACAGAAGTTATGGGAAATCCTTGCGGGGCGGATTCGAGGAACGAATTTGTGGAAATTTACAACAGCGGGGATAAAGAAATTGATGTCGCAGGTTTATGGTTAACAGATGGCGAAGAAGCAGACAAGATTATCTCTTGGAGTGAAAGGTTTTCAAGCATAAATCTTGGAGCAGTGATAAACACAACTTTAATTCCTCCGCGTGGATTTGCAGTGATTCTGGCTCCAGGGTATCCTTTCGTTGCTTCAGAGAGAATCATGCCTTACAGATTTCCGTCAGCAACTATCATCTTAACAGTATCCGAAGGGCAATTACTTGGAGACGAGATAGACGGTATTGAAGTTACCAACCGTGACACCGTCGTTATTTATGAGGGTAACAAAAACAATGTTCGCACAGTCATTTCAACTTATGGTTCGCCGATTTTGGGTGGTTCTCCGTTGTCAATCAAAGATGACGGTATGGATAAAATACCATTTAGAGAATCTTCTTTTGCTTGTTGGTCAGTTCAACGTATTATCCTTGTCAATGAAGATATAGATACAAACTGGGAAATAAGCGAAACAAGTTCACCTGGCGAATGAAGTTGTCTGCAATTACACCGATAAACAGCAGTGACAAGGATAAGGCACCTACGAATGGAAACGGACGGTGGCTTCAAGTTTTGTCCGCTCGGGATGAGTCCATGCGTGGGTGGCGAGTCTTCGAGTCGTGGCGCGGACTGTCCATGAGGTACTTGTGCAATCCGTTGATAATTTGATCTAACGTGAAAGGAAATAAGATAATGATTTGCATGGATTGTCATGGAACTGGTAAGCAAACATGCCCAACTTGTTTTGGCAGAGGATATATGGCTAGTGACACTCGAGATTGGTTGCGAACCAGGAGCTATAACGTAGAATGTATCACCTGTGGTTCAGTATTATTAAGACCCTATCCTCCGAATAAAGGTACTGGGAAAATTGATTGCCCAAAATGTCATGGTAAAGGGATAATAGAAAAACTTTTTAATTAGGCAATTGACAACTTGCGTGTTCACTGCGCTCACTCCTCTCAGCAGAAACATGGTTGGCTTCGGGATTTGTCTGCTCGCGATGAGTCCACGCCTGGATGTCGAGCCGTCGAGACATGGCGCGGGCTGTCCATGAGGCAGGGTGTTGGGTAGCCATAGGCGAAATCCGCTATCAAAGAAGGAGATTGTCATGATTGATGCTTTTTCAACGCCACGTAACAGAAGCAAGACCATCATCTTCCTGGTGATCTGCGGTTTGTCAGTGATTGCTTCTGTCGTTGTAGGGATAGAAGATAATCTGCCTGGCATACTGCTGGCCTTACTTGCGGCAATTGCCTTTATCCTTGCATTTGCTCACCCCTGGCGAAGCGCAAGGAAGTTTGTGTTTCTCCTTCTGGCATCGGTTCTTGGCATTGTTCTCTTCATCGTTCTCGACATCATTTCCAATTTTAACTTCCAGAACCCTACGATCTCGGGAGCAATCCAAAATCTGATACAGAGCCCCGCGTACGAAGCCCTGAATTTGATCTTCGCAATGATCATCGCATCGGCCTTCATCGTTGGCGTAGTCGGCTCGATTGCCATGTTCATTCGTAGCCGCCGCCAGTCAACGTGAAGTTGTGAAAAGGCCGCCCACCGATAAACCGCAGTGCTAAACGTAAAAGGCGAGCACAATGTTTTCGGGTTTTCTCCGCTCGCGATGAGTCTACGCCTGGTTGTCGAGCCTGTCGAGACATGGTTGTTGAAACCCTGTCGCCATCCGCTTTCAGCGTACAATCGGAAAATCCTTTTCATGTCTCTGATCATTTTTGATTACGATGGTGTACTTGCGGATAC
>DYKD01000063.1 GCA_020722765.1 Brevinema andersonii
CAGTGGAAACAGAATGGGTGCGTAAAGATGGAAAGATAATCGATGTATTGATATCTACTACACTTATTGACAAAGAGTCTCCTGCTGCAGGCATGATATTTACTGCCTTGGATATCACTGAACGTAAGAAGGCAATGCGGGAAATCAGCAAGAATGAAACACGGTTGAAGAGTATAGTAGAAATTCTCCAGTCAAAAGCTTCAACAATACAGGAGCTGCTTGATTTTTCCTTGCATCACGCCATTACTTTGACTGAAAGCAGGATTGGATATATCTATTTTTATGATGAGGACAAGAAGCAGTTTACATTGAAAAGTTGGTCCAAGGATGTTATGCCCGTCTGCAAAATCCAGAATCCTCAGACTGTGTATGACTTGGATAAGATAGGAATCTGGGGTGAGGCAGTACGTCAGAGAAGGCACATCATAATGAACAATTTTGTCGCGCCACATTCTCTGAAAAATGGTTACCCTGAAGGTCATGTGGAATTGAAGAAAAGTCTCACAGTTCCCATCTCGTTAGGAGAACGCATTGTTGCTGTTGTAGGTGTGGCAAACAAGGATGATGATTATTCTGATATGGATGTCATCCAGCTGACACTTCTCATGGATTCAGTTTTCAAGGTTTTGAAACAGAGGGAGGCTGAAGAGGTTAAAGAAAATGCCATCAAGGCCTTACTTGAAAGCCAACAACGTTACCAACAACTTGTGCAGATGACACATGAAGGTGTTGTTATGTTAGATAAAGACAACCATATTGTTTTTGGAAATCAGCGTTTACTGGCTATGACAGGATATTCAGAAAATGAATTTTTAAATAAAAGCTTTGAAGATTTTGTATCAGATGAAACAAAAGAGAATCTTTATAAATCATTCGAAAAAAGACGAAGAGAAGGATTAGATGTTTATCAGATTGATATTGTGAAAAAAAATGGAGGTCTTTTAGCTTGTGATATTAATGTAGCAGCTATAAGGGATAAAAAGGATGTTTATCAGGGTTCTGTCGGATTAATCAAGGATGTTTCAGAAGAAAAACGCATGCAACAGGAGCTCATACAGTCTGAAAGGCTTTCTGCTGTTGGTCAGCTTGCATCAGGGATTGCCCATGAGTTCAACAATATCCTGTCCATTGTGAAAGGCAACATTTACATGATGATGGATGAGATGAAGGACAATCCCGGGAAAAGGGAGCTTCTTACCGTTATTGACAGCCAGATAGAAAGGGGTGCAGGCATTGTCTCCCAGATGATGGCATTTGCCCGCCCACAACAGTCTGTAAAACAGAAGATGTCTTTGAAAAAACTTTTGGATGATGTATTCTTGCTTCAGAAATCCTTGTTCGAACTGGAAAACATAAAGGTTGTCAGGCAATATGAGACTGATGGGATTCTTTATGCAGACCAGGCCCAGCTGCAGCAAGTATTCCTTAACCTGTCCATCAATGCAAGGCATGCCATAAGTAAGAATGGCAGAGGCCAGATTACAGTCAAAGTTGAAGAAGCAGAGAATGAAATGCTCAAGATTACCTTTTCAGATGATGGCTGTGGCATGGATCAGGATACTGTTGAAAAACTGTTTACGCCATTTTTCACAACAAAAGCGGGGATGGATTATGAAGGAAAAAACCGTTTGCATGGGACTGGTCTGGGGCTTTCTGTCACACGTAGTGTGATCATCGGCCATGAGGGCAGTATTCATGTGGAAAGCGCTCTTGGCAAGGGGTCCTCTTTTATCATTTTACTCCCAAAAGGAGACAAGTCGAGATGTGTGGAAAATGTCAAGGAAGGGAACATAAAAGATCCTTTGACAAGAGGCAACAAAAATGTAGATATGGAGATCCTCATAATAGATGATGAGATTGACCTTACAAATCTGATGAAACGGATATTGCAGAAAAACGGGTTCAACAAGATCAGTGTCAGCAATCGTGGAGATGAGGGAATTGCCAAGATGAAAGAGAATCCTGCTACCCTTGTTTTTTTGGACAATCTTTTGCCAGACATGAACGGCGATGTCATCTCTAGGGAATTGAAAAAAATAAAAAAGGATGTGGATATTGTTTTCATGTCTGGTAATGCGGACATACAGGAAATTCAGGCTGCAAACCTTGATTTTTTTGGGTTCCTTTCAAAACCTTTCGAAATAGAAACCCTTTTGGATATCGTGTCCTGTTATCCGGAAAAGATGTGACGGATTCAGTTTCCCGCTTTCTGTTTCTGCTGTTGTGAGGAGATTTTTTTCTGGAGACGTTGGGATTTCACATCAAGTGACAAGGCTTTCTTCCAGTATGTGACGGCCATGGTATTTTCATTCATAGAAGAATAGACATCGCCTATGTGTTCAAACACTTCGGGTTCTTTTATATTGCGTTCAGTGAATATGCGTGCCGCTTCAGTAAGATTTTTTAACGCATTCTTTTGGTCTCCCAATTTGTGGTAAGCCCATCCAAGGGTATCCAGATAAGTTGGATTATTCGAATCAATAGTAAGCGCTTCCGTTATCAGTTCAAATCCTTTTTTATGGTTCAGGTCCCTATCAATAAGCAGATAAGCCAGATAATTCATGGTTTCAGTGTTCTCTGGATTCATCAACAGGGCCGTCTCGAAATGTTGTATGGCCTTATCTGTTTTTCCCGTTCGTTCATAACACATGCCAAGGTAGTAGTGGACGTTTTCAGAATCAGCATTGAGGGAGACCATTTTTTCCAGGTAGGGGATGGCGTTTGAGAACTTTGAAAGATTGATATAACCGAGTGCTGGAAGAAGGATGATTTCAGGATCATCAGGTTTTTGCAATGCTGCCCTATGGAAATAGTCAAGGCTTTCAGTGTGTTTTTCCATGAGGGATGCCACATAACCAAGTTTCAGGAGCAACTCGAGGTTTTCATCAGCATATTTGTAGGCTTTCTGCAACGCTGCATACGATTTTTTCAGATTGCCAGATTGCTGGTACAGGCTGCCTAGGAATTGGTACAATGTTGATGATGTGGGTTGGATGCGTAAAGCGCTTTCTATCTCTTTCACGCTGTTGTCAAGAGAGCCCCTGTCTTCGTATAGCATGGCCATCAATGTATAAGGAAATGTTGATTTCGGTTGGAGAGATTTGGCAAGTGAGAAATATTGTGAGGAGATGGATGTGTTCCCTTCCGCAAAAGCCACTTTCCCTGTCTGTATGGCGGCTTCAGAAGCTGGCTTTGTCTCTTTCATCTTCAGAAGGATCCTGTATCGTGCGACATGAGCAAGGATGTTCATGCTGTCCATGGAAAGGATCTGGTTGAAAAGAGAGAGTGTCCTAGGAAGGTCTTCGGAATGGATTTCCTTTAGAAGTGAATCATAAAGGAAGGAGGACCTTCCCGTCTCTTTCAGGTTGTTTATAAAAGTAATGGTTTCAGCCTCATTTCCCAACATGTAATGGTTTTCAACAAGTTCCTGAAGAATCATGGCCGGGTCAGTCCGCCCGTTTTCCAAAACGTTTGAAAGGAGGCTGACTGCTCTCTTGTTCTGTCCTGTTTTTTTCATGCAGTAGGCAAGTTCAAAAAGAAGGAAGTCGTTATCTCTGATGGACAAGGGGAACTGGTCAAAGCGTTTTACAGCCTGGTGGTACTGTTTTGTCTTGATGTAGATGTTCATAAGGTTGAATGCGGATTCAGGATGGTCTGGCCTTATCTGGAGGGCTTTTTCATAGAACTCCTTCGCAGTGTCAGAATCACCTTTCATGTCGTATATATTGGCTGTGGAAAAGAGGGCTTCTATGTTACTTTGTGAAAGGGAAAGGATTGTCTTGTAAGTTGTAAGAGCGGCATCTATTTTATTGCGAGACCTCTGAAAATCACCAAGCATGAGCCTGTAACGTATGTTTGTAGGATTCAGATTGATGGCGATCAGGTAGTTGCTTTCTGCCGCAGGAAGGTTGTTGAGACGTGTGAGACAATCGGCTTTCTCTACATATAAAAAAGCCAGATCTTTGGTCTGGTCAGGATAGCTTGACAGCAGGTTGATGGAATCCTCAAGATCAGAACAGGCATTTTTTATTTCCCCAGTCTGGATTTTGTCCAGTGCTTTTTTATAGGAGTGTAGTGATTGGGCGTAGTTGTCAATAGGATATTCCATGGAACGTACGGATGATGTAGTTGTTTGGCACGAGAAGAAAAGTGTCAATGTCAATGCAGATAGGATGAAAAGGGAAAAAACCGGTTTTTTAGTTTCGACCATGGCAGTGCTTATATTTTTTTCCGCTTCCACATGGGCAGGGGTCATTCCTACCTACCTTATCACCAGTGATGACCTGGTTTCTTGCTGTTTTTCCCTGGTTCTGTCCGCCCTGTCTGGCAGCAGCGCGTTTCTCAGCTTCCTGCTGCGTTGAGGAGAACATGTCAAATTCCTGGTGCTGGATGTTCATGGTACGTGGCATAATCTGACGCATCATGGGGTTCTCTTCAACAACCAGTTCCATTTTCATTACAAATTCCGAGACTTCCTTTTTGATGTTGTCCAACATGGATTTAAAATAGTTGAATCCTTCAAATTTGTATTCCATGAGAGGATCTTTTTGCCCATATCCGCGGAGACCCACTCCTTCCTTCAAAGTATCCATGGCATAAAGATGGTCTTTCCAATGGCTATCAATGACCTGCAGGAAAATATATCGTTCCAGCTGGCGCATGGGATCGTTGCCTACACGTTTTTCTTTCTTCTCATAGGATTCTTTTACTAGGCTGATGAAAAAGTCTATTGCATCGATTTTCTTTATGAAAGAACGTGTCTTGAGGTCTGATTCTGATATTTCAATATGAAAGGCGTCTGTGAGATATTTGGCGAATGGGGAAAGGTCCCAGGAGGCTGGCCCCTGCTTGATGTTGACATGTTTTTCCATTTGGAATTCTACTGTGTCAAACATCGCGTCGAGAACATCCTCTCGGATGTTCTCTCCAAGAAGGATCTGGTCGCGTTTCTTGTATATGAAAGTCCTCTGGTCATTCATGACGTTGTCATATTCCAGAAGATGTTTTCTGATCAGGAAATTCCGTTCTTCCACTTTTTTCTGCGCGTTTTCGATAGCTTTCGAAATCCATGGATGCTGGATGTTTTCGCCTTCCTTCATACCAAGTGAAAGCATGACGTTCGATATTCTCTCAGATCCGAAAAGCCGCATCAGTTCATCGTCCAAAGCGATGAAGAAACAAGTCGCACCAGCATCGCCCTGACGTCCTGAACGTCCGCGCAACTGGTTGTCAATCCGCCGGCTTTCATGTCGTTCTGTACCAATAACATAAAGTCCGCCACGTTCAAGTGCCAGGTCGTGATTTTTTTTCCATTCTTGGGCGTCCTTGATCAGTTTCTCGATTTTTGTCTTGTTGCTGTTGAGGTCAAGAAGGTTGAGATATCTTGTTGAACGTTCGAAATCAAAATTCTTGAGAGCCTTTTTTGCAAGTAGCATGAAGGCTTCCTCTTTCTCCTGTTCTCCAAATGAGGCGATCAGGCTCTCGCTCTCATCGAATTTGTTCTGGATGATGTACTGGAGGAGTTTTGTGAATTCAGGAGTCTCATGCTTTGCCCTGATGATAAGATGGTCTTTATATTCAGGGTATCCTCCCAAGATGATATCCGTACCGCGGCCTGCCATGTTCGTGGCTATGGTCACCTGCCCAAGACTTCCTGCTTGCTTGATGATGGCAGCTTCTTTCTCGTGGAATTTCGCATTGAGGACATTATGCTGTATGTTTTTCTTGCGTAAGGCCTTGCTTATGAATTCGGATTTTTCAATGGAAATCGTACCAACAAGGACCGGCTGTCCTGTAGCATGGATTTTTGCGATTTCTTCTACAACGGCATTATATTTCTCGTCACCAGTCCTATAGATTTTGTCTGGATGGTCTTTTCTTACCATGGTCCTGTTTGTGGGGATGACGGTCACATCAAGTTTGTAGATCTGGTGGAATTCAGGTGCTTCAGTGTCTGCTGTCCCTGTCATGCCTGCCAGTTTCTCATAAAGACGGAAATAGTTCTGGAAAGTGATTGTTGCCAGGGTCTGGTTTTCGTTTGCAATGCGCACCCCTTCTTTGGCTTCCAATGCCTGATGGAGACCTTCTGAAAACCTGCGACCCGGCATGAGACGTCCTGTGAATTCATCAACGATAATGACTTCACCGTCTTTGACAATATAATGGACATCGTTTTTATAGAGATGATGGGCACGTAAGGCCTGATGGATATGATGGACGAGCCCCACATTCTGGTTGCTGTAAAGGTTGTCTATGGCAAGGAGCTGTTCAATGTGCTTGTTTCCAGCTTCAGAAAGCATGACCGTGTGCGCTTTCTCGTCTATGGAGAAATCAGTATCTTTCAGTAGGAACGGAATGATCTTGTTTATCTTGTAATATTTTTCAGTTGATTCTTCAGCTGGACCAGAAATGATGAGAGGTGTCCTTGCTTCGTCAATAAGGACGCTGTCCACTTCGTCAACAATGGCGTAGTAGTGTTTTCGCTGGCGCTTGTCGCGCATGTCTATTTCCATATTATCACGGAGATAGTCAAAACCGAATTCATTGTTTGTACCATAGGTGATGTCACAGGCATAGGCCGCTTTCTTGAATTCTGTTGCCATGTTCGTCTGTATGCATCCTACGCTGAGACCGAGGAACTCATGGATAGGTCCCATCCATTCGCGGTCACGTTTGGCAAGGTAGTCGTTGACTGTAACAACATGGACTCCTTTTCCTGCAAGCGCATTGAGGTATATGGGCATGGTTGAGGTGAGTGTCTTTCCTTCACCTGTACGCATTTCAGCAATACGGCCTTTATGGAGGACAATACCACCCATGACTTGTACATCGAAAGGCTTTTCTCCAATGACACGCCATGCTGCCTCCCGCACAGTTGCAAAAGCCTCAGGAAGGATATCATCAAGCGTTTCACCTTTGGAAAGACGCTGTTTCAATTCCACAGTTTTTGCCTGGAGCTGGACATCTGTGAATTGTGCGTATTCGTTGGAAAACGTGTTCACTTGGTCAACAATAGGTTTGAGAGCGTTGATATCACGCTCGTTTTTGCTTCCAAAAAAAATCTTCAGTATGTCGTTTATGTTCATATCTGGAAAAGTCTCCTTTAATCTGTTTTATCCTTGTCCGTTATAGTATAAGGCTTGAATAGTCAAATATCAATATTATGTAAAACCATACTTGACATTTTTGAAAAGGTTCGTTATTTTTCATACAGATACTTCCTAATATAGGCATTTAGCTTGTTTTTAGAGTTTTTCCCATAAAAAGACATATAATCATAAGAGAGGAGCATCTCTGGTGTTTTCCTTGGCTCGGAGGATTTTGTAATGAAAGAACTTGCTGAAAAAATGAAAGAACTCTCATCCGCAGTCAATAATGCCGCTTTTTTGATAGACCCTGAGAAACCTACCCATATTTACGGAAATATTGTGGATTATCTGGCCAGAAAAAAACAGGAAGGTGTGTTGGGGATCTCTTTTGATTCATTCAAGTTTTTTGAGAAGATGTATAAGCTGGGTATTTCTGCAGCAAGAGACTATGCCTCTTTTTCTGAAGCGCTTGTCAGAGGAGAAGCTGATGCTATTGAGAAAGTGAAGGAATATCTCAAGGTTGAAAACAATGATTACTATTCCTTCTTGGCTGAATGGAAAAGGCTTGTAGAACTGCTTCCCACAGCAGGTTTGCTTGTGAATGATATGGATCCTTATAAGCGGGCTGCGTATACTGTCAACAGTTCCAGGAAAGTGATGGATCAGATCACTGAAAAAATAAGGGATATATTGGCAGATCCGGATCAGGATGTTGATGAAAAGGAAACAGCAAGGCCTATTGCTGAAAATACAGGAGCAACAGTAAGGCCAGACAGGTTTTTTATAACCTGTGAACAGACTGACATGAAATACCTTGAACGTGTCTATACTATAGCTGAATTCATTATCAGTAATAACATTACTCTGGGTGTCAGAAAAAAGTATATGAACATTGAGTTGAACGAGGCGAAGTATTCTTACATTGCCAAGAATCAGATGCTGGAAATGGAGATGATGCGAAATATCAAGATGTATAAGGTCGCTAAAAACGGGAGATTTCCTTATGTAAGTCTTGTGGCGTTTGTGAAAGGATTTGCCAACCTGCTCCTCATAAGCATGAGTGCCTATAGCCAAAACAGCGTTTCCAAGGATTTTCATGCCAAGTATTATGATATCAAAGGAAAGACTGTAGAATTGATGAACAAGATTCTTAACATGGAAAAAGCGGATATGGCCTCATCAGTGGCTTTGGCTTTCCTGCGCCAGAATGTCCTTCCGCTGATACATGAATGGCGTAATGATGTGATACAGATTGCGTTAAATCTTCGTTATCCCCATTCAGATGATTTGAATACTTTGGGAAACGATCTTCTTAACAGGGTGAAGGAAATTTACAGGTTGGAAGGAGCAGGTTAGAGAGGAGTAACAAAAAAACCGTCTTATGACGGGTTTTTTTTTGGGTAGGGATGGATTCGAACCACCGGAGACCGTAAGGTCGTCGGGTTTACAGCCCGATGCATTTGGCCACTCTGCCACCTACCCAGATAATAGTAATAGACCTGAGTCTTTGCAGACTATAAGCTAGCAGAGGGACTTGAACCCCCGACCGGCCGCTTACAAGGCGGCTGCTCTACCAACTGAGCTATGCTAGCAGGGAATTTTTAATATAATCCAAAATTTCATTATGTCAAATAAAATAGAATAGGATTTTAGTGTATTGCTCCTATTCCTATTCTACGATGTTTCGCAGGTTTCCAATCCCTTCTATGCGGATTTCAACTGTATCGCCTTTTTTTAACTGCCCTATGCCTGGTGGCGTTCCTGTTGTGACCAGATCCCCTGGTTCCAGTGTCATCACTTCAGATATGAACTCTAGGAGTTTCGGAATGTCAAAGATCAGGTTCGATGTGTTGGAATCCTGCTTTACTTCATTGTTTACAATTGCCTGCAAGCTTGCGTTTTTCGGATCTAAGGAGTCCGGTGTCACAATCCATGGACCAAAAGGGGAAAAAGTGTCGAACCCTTTAGCGCGTGTCCATTGACCATCCAGTTTTTGGAGGTCTCTTGCCGTAATGTCATTGAAACACGTATATCCAAGGATGTATTTGCTGGCTTCAGCCTGTTTCACGTTTTTACATCTTTTTTTTATTACGAAAGCGAGTTCTGCTTCGTAATCAACCTGTTGTGATGACTTTGGAAGGATGATTGTCCCTTCGGGATCAAGGATGCTGCTGGGGGGTTTGAGGAAAAGCACAGGATGGTCGGGTGTCTTGAAATCAAGTTCCTTGTCGTGATCCTTGTAGTTCAATCCTACTGCTATGATTTTGGATGGAACAACAGGCGCTAGAAGCCGGACTCTTGCAAGAGGAAAAGACTCACCGCTGAATACTAAAGGTTCATCTGAAAAAGGCTCATTTTTAAGGGGCCAGACTGTCTTGTCTCCTTCAATCACTCCGTACCTTACCAAGTTGTCTATTTCAAAACGAATTATCTTCATAGTTCAAGTACTTCTTTCATTGTAAACAGGCCTTTCTGTTTTGACTTCAGGAATGTGGCTGCTTTTACTGCGCCCATGGCAAAAGTCATTCGTGAATGTGCCTGATGTTTCAATTCAATGCGTTCCCCGTCAGTGCAGTACAGAACTGTATGGTCTCCCACTATATCTCCGGCACGTACTGTATGTATTCCGATTTCTTCTTTTGGACGTGCGCCTGTCATTCCCTTCCGTCCATATTTTCCAACCTTGTCCAAGTCCCTGCCCAGTGCTTCAGCGATCAGTTCAGCGATTTTCATGGCAGTTCCTGAGGGTGCATCTTTCTTGAAATGATGGTGAGCCTCTATGATTTCAATGTCATAGTCGTTAAGGACACTGGCTATCTGCGCCGCAACCTGGAAAAAGAGGTTCATCCCAACGCTCATGTTGGGAGACTGGACAATGGCTATCTTTTCAGATGCTTTTTTTATGGCTTCGAGATGTTCGGGGCTGAGTCCTGTTGTTCCAATCACTATGTTCTTGTTGAACGTCTCACAGATTTTCAGGTTTGCCATTGTGGCTTCTGGAAACGTGAAATCTATGATGACATCGCAGTTTTGTAGGGCTTGTTCGAGTGAGTCTGATATGACTGTTCCTGTCTTTTCGATTCCTGCTGTTTCGCCAATGTCCTTTCCAATGAAGGGAGATCCGGACAATTCTGTAGCACCAGAAATTTTTACGTCAGGGTTTTTTGCGCAAGCAGAGGTGATCATTTTTCCCATTTTGCCTGCAGCACCTATGATGACAATATTGGTCATTTTTTCCTCCGAGTTTGTTTGGAGGAAGGAATATACAAAAAATTGGATGTTAAATCAAAAAAGACCCATATCTATAATTTGGGGAGTAGGGAACTTGATGTATATGTGGATTTAAGAAGAAGTCTGGCAGGAAACCGCCTCACACAATGGGAGATTTCTATTTTTAGAAACCTCGCCTTGTGTGAGACATGTTCTTTAGAACATTACCCTTAACGTCGCTATTTCCGAAAAACGGCCGGCTTACCAGCTACCCTGATCATCAAGGTATTTTCCTTCTTGTTTCTGTTTTACTTTCACTTTTTCAATGACTTGTTCTTTGGCCTGTACGCCGTCTTTTAAGAGGCTTTCCTTGGATGTCACATCTCCGGTTCCAGCTTTCTTGATTCCAGCTTTTGAATCGAGGCTTGTTCCCAGCATCTGGTTGATTTCCGGATCAATCTGGTTGATCTCTTCAGTGATGTCGTTCATCTTCAGTTTGCTGATTTCAGCGAAGCCTCTGAGTTCATTGAGCTGGTCGAGTGTAAGGCGGTCTATGTTCATCAGCTTGATGTTCTCAAAATCAGCGCCTTCAAGGATGGCCTGTTTGAGTTGTGTAATCATGACTGATTTCCCGTCATCCTTTCCATCAAGCAGTTCTACCGCACCTGACAAAACCGCCACTTTTGTAGTGACGTTTTTCTGGTTTTCGAGTTTCACGAAAAAGGGAAACGCGTTGTTCTCTTCACTGTTCTGTACGTTGACCATGAAGGATGTTCCACGCACACCGGCAACTGCTGTCGGTGTTTCAACGTTGAAGGAGGAATCCTTCTGCAGTTTCTTGAGACCAAGAATGACCTGGCCTGCCTTGACTGAGAGTTTCTGTTCTGTGGCGCCTTCATCATTCACGAAAAGCGATGAGAGAATGACTTTCGAGTTTGCGCCAATCTGTATGACACCGGAATTTTCAAGCACGATGTTCATTTTTGAGTTGGCGCCTGTGATGACCATGTCTGCGGGAAGGATCTGCATGTTTGGCTTCACTTTGACGGGGCTTGCTGAACCATCACGCAAGAGGGATACATTGCCAATGACAAGACTGACTGTCGCCTTCATCAGTTTCGCATTGGCAGTCTCACTTGCCTTGTTTGCACAACCGAAAGAGAAAGCCAGTACAAATGCCAAAACCGGAACAAGAATCTTTTTCATCATAAAACCTCCATATAGATTTGTCTTATTCAGAGATCCAGAGGCAGAGCTTGAGTCCGCCTGCTGTCTTTTTCAGATAAAGCCTGTCTTTTCCTTCAATCAAAGATGAAGTGCCGTTTATTGATTTTGCTGTAAGCGTATAATCACTTTTCAGGACAGCCTCATCATTCTGTGTAAGGATCATAACATCTTTTGCGTTGTAAGTCAAGGATTCGTATTGGTTAAAAAAGGAGTTGAGTTTATCAACCAACTTGGCCTGTTCAGAAGGACCAATGTCACAACCATAGGTGGACATGATTTCAGAGACGTCTTTCTCATGAATGGCCTTGGTAAGATCTGCGTAGAACTGAAGGCAGTCTTTTTCCATGGCTGTGCTGGTCCTGTTGTCAAGAAGTGTTCCTGCAACAAGGATACAAAGGCAGACAACGGCCGCAAAAGCTGATGCAAACCTTAACTTCCTTATCAGAGGGGAGAACCGGAGAGGTTGTCTGACACACGGCGTGAATTCACGTGCTGTGCGACGGATCCTCTCATCGAAAGCGGTCGTTGTCTGCAAAGACTTTTTCTCTCTTTCAGCATGTTCCTTTAATAGGATGTCTATGTCGTTAACGTTCATTGCCGTAATCCTTTCAGCTTTCTAGCCAGGCTTTCTTTTGCCTGATGTAACCGTGATTTGACAGTGCCTTCGGGAACTTTCAGGATTCCCGCAATTCCTCTGATGTCCAAATCTGCGTAATACTGGAGACCGATCACTTGCCTTGCCTTTTCAGGCAATTGGCTGATGGCCTTGTCTATTTTTTCAGATAGCTCCTTCTGTTCCAGATGCTCTTCATGATGGGCAAGCCTGGATTTGTACAGGTCTGGATCTTCAAGGGACTGAGTCCGTTTTGTCTCAGCTTTTTTGAACTCATCCCTGCAGAGGTTGGCTGTTACTGTGAACATCCACTGCTTGAAGACCCAGTCCCGCTTTTTAGCGAGGTCAGGGAGATTTTCAAAGAGCCTTACAAAAGCCTTTTGGAGAACATCTTCAGCTTTGGAAGAATCCTTCATCATGAAACAGCAGAAGCGGAAGAGCTGGTTTTTGTGACGTTCATACAGCTCGTCAAAAGCTGAGGCATCTCCTTGTGCAAAGGATTGGATGAGGTCTTCATCCGTTTGAACCATTCAGGTCTCCTTATATTATACGATTCAAAAGAGAAAAAGTTCGATTTTTTTGTCTGTTTTAACTGTTTCTTAAACTTGAAAGTAACCTGATCAAACTCTATCCCAGCCAAACATCGTTTGGCGACCCTTTTTCTTGAAGGCTTCCAGCCCTGGAAGGGGAAAGGGTAAATCCGAATGATTCACAAAAAACGAATAAGCAATGACCTAAAATAGTTAAAAACAGATTGATAATCAAGTCTATACAAGTTTTACTTGATGTGAGAACCGTCCCTAATTCCTCCCGCCGTCCAAGTGACCGTGCGGAGCATTGAGCGCAGTTGAATTTTAGAACTTAATTTTTTTTACAGGATTTCAATTCCCTTCTCTTTGATTTCCCGCAGAAGTCCGAAAGATTGCTTTTCGTTAAATTCCCTTGTTGAGAAAACGACAGGTTCAAGACGTGAGTCAATCTTCATGACTTCCGGCATTAATTTTAGAAGAACCTTGAAACTGTTATCACGCTGGTCACAGACAAGACAGACATCAATATCAGAATCCGGAGTCTGTCTGCCATCAGCGTAAGAGCCGAAAACAAAAAGTTTTTTAAGCTTGAAAGCAGGTCCAACGACTGTTTTTAAGGTCAATAACTTTTTTCTTACTTTTTTAGGGATTTTAGCCATTTTAGTAGCCTTTTACCTTTTCGAAGCTATTCTTTTGAAAATTTCATAGTGCAGGTTTTTGCAAAACTGTTTTTATAATCATCATATCGTGCTGAAATATTGAAAGCTGAAATTTCAGCCATTAAAGTTTTTGTAGCTGAATCAAGAGGGATATCACCAAGAGATTCCAATAGTTTTATAAGATTATGTGTAAAAGGTGGTTCTTTGGAATTGATCTGGACAAATAGGCTTTTCAAGTTCTTTTCTATAGCCAAGTGTAGAAAAAACATCGCAGGAACAAATTTTTTGTTTCTTTGGAGTGTGACAGCAGTACTTAAATCTTCATTCGACGCCTTTAACCAGTATTTCTCTATGTTTTTAAGATTCATATCAATGATTATAATTGAACCTCTCCTAAATGTCAAATTAATGATAAAATCCTCGGTTTTTTTATAACTATGTGCATCATCGTTGCAGAATTATAGAATTTCTTTGCTTGTGAATGGTGCCAGCTCGCCAAATGACATAACATGATAATTACGGATTTTGTTAATGATCCCTAATTCCTCCCGCAGGTATTTGGCTGATGACCTTGTCTGTTTTAACTGTTTCTTAAACTTGAAAGTAACCTGTTTTCCAAGGATTTTCAAATATAAGGGGAAAAAGTTTAGCTTGACAGTGTTTTTTTTTCGTTGTATATTGGTGTCATGTGATAAACAGTCGGTTTTTTTTATTAGGAATTATAAATGACAATGTCAGAAATTTCACAACAACTGAACATCCCGCTGGCAATACTGGAATACGAAAGCGTGCGTATTTATTTGGAAAACAGGCTAAGAGCGTTACAAACTGAAATGTACGTCTTATCTAAAAAACATGGTATTACTACAGCTTTGGAGTTTGATTCTGAAGCAAAAAAAGGCCGGTTTCATGAAGATGCTTTTGAGGATTATATCGCTTTTGATCATATAGAGTCTGAAATTAAAAAGATACATTCGGTTTTAGACAGATTGGCATGAGCCTAAAAGATGAACTGTCCGGTCTGATTGAGATTGAGCTTCATTCAAATATTATTTCTATCACTGATATAGGACCCAAAAAGAGATTCTGTTTCGTAGATAAGTCTTACTTCGATCTTTGGATATCAGAATCCATCCCTGACAGGTTTGGTTTTCATTATGAAAGGCGACACATAGACAGTAAATCGTTTCGTTATGACAACTTTCCAGATGTGAATTTTGATAAAATTGAAGGTTGGCCATTTCACTTCCATGATGGAAGTCAGGAGGAAATAAAAAAAGGCTGTCTGGCTTTTATTTTATGGATTAAAGACAGATATTTCAATGATTGACCTCAACAACAAGCTTTTCCTCGCGCCACTTGCAGGATATTCTGATCTTGACTTCCGTCTCATTGCACGGAAGTTCGGTGTTGATATCACGGTTTCTGAAATGATCTCTGTCAAAGGCGTCCGTTACAGGCAGAAAAAGACAATCGCCATGGCAGCGGGTGATGATCGTGATAAACCGTACATCATCCAGCTGTTCGGAAATGATCCGGATGATTTTGCAGATGCGGTAACCCATCTTTCTGTAAAAATCCCCCAAGTAAGCGGTTTTGATGTGAACTGCGGATGTCCTGTGCGTAAGGTTTTGAAACAGGGTGCAGGTGCCACACTCATGAAAAACCCTGTTCTGATTGGGAAAATCGTCAAAGCGATCAGGTCTTCAACAGCTCTTCCTGTAAGTATCAAAATCCGTACAGGCTGGGATAAGGATTCTATCAATTATATTGATGTGGCAAAAACAGCCCAGGACAATGGTGCTGATTATGTTGTTTTGCATGGCCGTGACAAGGACCAGCTCTTTTCTGGTGAGATCGATTATGAGGCTGTTTCAAAATTGAAGAAGGCTCTTTCTATCCCTGTTGTTGGGAGCGGAAACGTGAAGGATTATCCTTCCTATAAAAAATTGAAAGAGACAGGTTGTGATTCTGTGATGATAGGCCGCCATGCCATTGGAAATCCTTGGATTTTCGAAGTCATCAGGAAAGGCGAAGCAGGAGAAACATGGGATCCTTCAACTGGACAAAAGCTGGCTTGGTTCAGGGAACATCTCGATGCGTTCATGAACCGCTACGGTGAAGCTGAAGGCATACGGAAGTTCAGGATTCTTGGTGTACATTATATCAGGCATATCATTACACATAACAGGAAGACTGTCCTGCAACAGCTTTTTTCAATCAAAACAGCGAAAGAACTGGATGAATACCTTGGGAAGATTGTTGAATGAATAACTTCTCGACTTTTCCTTTTTAGGCAATTATATTATGACCATAATTGTGATTATCAGTGTTTGTTGGAGTCAGTTACTATGATTCAAACCATTGCTAAGAACAAGTTGAAAACTCACATGTTGCGGATTTTTAGAAACATAAATCGTCCTGTTCTTCGTATCAGTCCTATAAAAGAAA
>DYKD01000196.1 GCA_020722765.1 Brevinema andersonii
TATAGCAGATATGGTGTTTTAATCCCTTCTATCAGGTCTAAATCTTGGAATTCATGGACCGCCTTCGATATTACATCGATCCCATCCGGAGTTTTAATCCCTTCTATCAGGTCTAAATCTTGGAATCTGCAAGTACGTGGGTGAAAGTAAATGCCAAAGGGGGAAAATAGTTTTAATCCCTTCTATCAGGTCTAAATCTTGGAATCACTACTTACAGTAGAGCTATAGTACATGTTCTGACGGTTTTAATCCCTTCTATCAGGTCTAAATCTTGGAATAAACAATTCAGTCTCGCGCATATGCGCGGGGCTATGTATCGTGTTTTAATCCCTTCTATCAGGTCTAAATCTTGGAATACTATACTGGGACGCTCGCCTTACAACCCGAGGTATATGGAGTTTTAATCCCTTCTATCAGGTCTAAATCTTGGAATAGCACTTCTGCCAATCTCCTGTTAAAACAATGAGTTATAAAGCAACTTCCGCCGACTGAGCACCGGAAAGATGAAATCCCTTCGTTTTTCAAAAAGCTTCCTCCTTGCAAATAACCAAATGCATTGTACAGTAAGGATTTGCTCTTTTGCGCCAACATGAGGCAAAAACACAGGTTCGGGAAATCTGAGGGGGTTGGCGCAAACTCCTTAAAGAAAAATTGTTTTTTCATCAATTTCATCACCAGAATCAAATAAATGTCTACCATATCTAATTATGCCTATATAATCACTCATACACAGAGGAATGTAAACAATCGAGTCAATATCATCAATAATAAGGCTGACTCTTTTTCGTATCATTTCGATGGTTTCTCTAGAAGCTGATAGTTCAAATACCGATTGCTGTATACGAAGACCATAGGCTTCCAAGATCTTAGACGTCTTGCTAAGCCTTAGCTTATCGCAGATATCATACATCACAAGCCAATGCATCAAAGTATCACCACATTATTTTTATCGAGTATTTTATTCGGTCCGTCTGAAATGCTGAGACGTCTACAATCCTCGCAGATCGGGTATATAACCAGAGAATCGGCTTTGCGATTCATTAGTTCCTTTAATCCCTGAATCAGCTTATCAAGTAGTTCTTTTTCCGCATCTACCTGAAATGCGGATTTCTGTAGCCTAATTCCGAATTTCTCACAATAGGAACCTATTTTCTGGAGACGTTTTGGATTTGCGATATCATAACAAACAAGCCATATCATCGCTAATCACCGAATTAGAAACGCTTTATATTCTCCCTCTCCCATCAGTACACGCCTGAACTGTCGCACTTGAGATGCAATTATTTTCTGGTATGATAGCTTTTGATTATCGGGCGGATAGAATATTGCACTATCCATTTTTTCTTCGAATTTTTCAGCGACTTTACGTGCGCCTTCCTTAGTTAACAGAATGCCTTTGATGCTTTCACTTGTTTCTATAGCTTCTGCTTCAAACTGATTTGCTTCGTCCAGATGTAATGGTGCATCATCATTGTCTTTGGAGAAATCAACAATCTCAAAATCCGAGATATTCAGAATTCCTAGATTGAATAGTGCACAGGTAAGCGTGTCGCAAATGCTTGCCCGGTATTCTTCCATGAGATCGAAAGTAAGGCTCCTCTTGCCATATTCTATTGAATGCAAATAACCAACGTAGGGATCCATACCCTCCATTTCGATGAATGAATCAACCCTATATAAAAGAAGAGTGTATAAAAAACTCATCACCGCGTTTACATTGTCTTTGGGTGGATTCATTGACCTACCTTTAAAAACGGCCCATTCCGGGTTGATATTTTGTCTAAAGACAGAAAAATATATTTTTGATCCCATTCCTTCATAACCACGTACCGCTTCGATAGAATCAGCTTCTTTCAGCTTTTCAAGATTTCGCTGTGCCTGCGCAATTGCCTGATCAACATTGATTTTTTCATTTTTTCTGTTAATACGTTGCATAAAAGCTATCTGGTTGCTTATTTTTCCTGATGCGATCCAGCGGGAAATCTTCAAACAAAAATCCCGATCGTTGAGAGAATCGTACTGATGTTTTCGAAGAAAGACATTCTTACCCTCTTCAAATTGTAATTTTCCGTTGAATCGGCCATTTGCACTCAGGAATACTGTATCCACCTGATGATGCATCAGCATTCTGAACGCACTGCCAGTTATTTCAACGGAACCAGCAATAATAATCCTATCTGCCTGATGTAAGAAAAGCTTCCGAATATCACCAGCCGGTGTTGAAAAAACCAGGGCGTCATTCTGGCGAGAAAGCTTGCCATGATCTGAAATAATATAGATGGTACTCATGAAACCTGCTCATACCTGACCCGTAACCAACCCAT
>DYKD01000197.1 GCA_020722765.1 Brevinema andersonii
TTGCCTCGGCCTATAGAAAATTACCATCCTGCTTATAACCCCTTGCTTTCGATCTTTTTTCGAACTTCAGTTCGGTAATTGATTTGATTCGGCTGGATACCTATTCTGCCATCAACAACCAACTTGATTATTGTTGACTGCTAAAACAATTGTTATTTGGATTGTGGTCTTCAACAATTCATTCGATTGCCTTTTGTTGCCTCTCTGAGCCTGGAGTTGCTTTGTGAAACACTTCTTCTTCGATTACCTAAGGCGGATGCCCGCGATATTTTCCACATGCATCCTATTGAGCATATTTCTGCTGGGCGGTTGTACCAAAACCATTCAATCGTCCAACCAAGATGTATTGAACAAGGATCCGGAAGCAATTTCCAATATTCAAAACAATTCTGAAAGAATCAATTCTTCCGGAAGTCGAGCCCCTTCCAGCCACCTTTCATGGCTTCATAAAACATTTGTTGATGACGAGGATGAAGTTAAGCAGCCCATTGAAAACGATCCGATCGATTTTGGCATTGAAAATCAGAATATTCTTGATGAAGCTCTCGACTATTGCCAATTGGCCCAGGATTTCTGGCAGAAAGGCAAACTCGACAACGCCCTTCAAGCATTGGATTCGGCTTATGCCTTGATTTTGAGAGTCAATGTTCAAGGAAGACCCCGGCTAATTCAGCAAAAAGACGATCTTCGTCACCTCATTTCCAAACGCATTATGGAAATCTATGCATCGCGTAGCGTCACTCGTCCGCTTAACCATAATTCCATCCCTATGGTTGTAAATCAATATGTGCAAGCTGAGATCAATCTGATGACCAAGGGTGCTGAAAAAGATTTTTTCACAAATGCTTATCAGCGCTCAGGCCGTTACAGAAAATGGATTGAAGAGCAACTGATTAAGGAAGGTTTACCGCCCGAGTTATCCTGGCTTCCATTGATCGAGAGTGGTTTCAAGAGTACGGCATATTCTCCCGCACGAGCTCTTGGACTCTGGCAATTCATTGCATCCACCGGGTATCGTTTCGGCCTGAACAGGGACCAGTATATTGATGAAAGACTCGATCCATATAAATCAACAAAGGCTGCCATTGCCTATCTAAAGGAGCTTCATAGCCTTTTTGGTGACTGGGAAACTGTATTGGCCGCTTATAACTGTGGGGAGAACAAGGTCCTAAGAACCATTAGCGGACAATGTATCAATTATCTGGATAATTTCTGGGATCTTTATGAAAAGCTTCCTCAGGAAACGGCAAGATATGTCCCCAGATTTATAGCTACCCTGCATATCATTTCTGATCCGTCAAAATACGGTCTCGGGGATATTACTCCTGAACCTCCTCTGGAATATGAAAGCGTTGACATTTACCGAAATATGCATCTGAAAAATGTTTCTCAAGCGACAGAAATACCGTTTACGGCTCTTAAATTGCTGAATCCCGAATTGCGATTGGATATCACCCCTTCTGAAGGTTATTCCCTGAAGCTGCCAATCGGAACCAAAGACATCCTTCTGGCAAAACTGGACGAAATACCTGATACACCCGAAATCCCAATGGAAGTTCGACCTCAAGAAGCCAAACATCCCACCCATGTTGTCGCCAAAGGAGAAACTCTGCATACCATCGCCAAAAAGTACCATATTCCTGTTGTTGAACTTGCGAAATTGAATCATTTGAAGGTATCGAGCAAAATAAAAAAAGCGCAGCTCATCATTTTACCTCAATCGGCACTCAATCAAACAACGGCATCGGTGACCAAAATTCCGCCCGAACCTCTGAAAACCAAGAAATCTTCAGCCAAAATTGAACCCAAACCTCCTGTGCAACATGTCGTTCAGAAGGGTGAAAACCTTTTCAGTATTGCCAGCCGTTTCGGTACAACGGTTCAGGCAATTCAAAGACGCAATAACATCAGTTCTGCTAATCTAACAATCGGGCAAATCCTTCAGATTCCACCAGAGGTCACCACCCCCTCAAAGCCCCTGGTTGCCCTTAAAAAATACGAGGTAAAAAAAGGGGACAGTGCCATTTCCATTGCTAATCGACATAATATGCCTGTAGATCGCTTTTTGAGCATCAATAACATGACAGAAAAAAGCAAGCTGTTCCCTGGGCAGAAGGTATATGTGGAGTGATGGTTTATAGAGGCCGTTTGAGAAAATGGGATCAATGGGATTTATCCTCGATGAACTCTGATCAACTCGTCAAGCCTCCGTGTGATCTGGGGTAGGTTGAAAAAAACGGACACCAATGTGAAAAACCCCTACTTAGTGCCTGAACGGAAACCCATACTTTGTTGCAGCACATCGCCGGCAGTCGGGC
>DYKD01000198.1 GCA_020722765.1 Brevinema andersonii
CTTTGCAAAGGAATAAAAGCGTTTAAGGTTCGGTTTTAGCATGAGGGATTTTTCTATGGCAAAGTCAAGAACCTTTTCATCCAGCCAGCGTGGGTTTATGGAAACTCCTAGGCCAAGCCGCTCAATTCCAGTGGCATTCTCAACCCTTTCTGTGTAATTCTCAAGAGGGGCGAGGACCATGGGTTTTTTCATCAGGATGCATTCCATTGTGCTCGTGTGCCCTCCATGAAGGATGCAGAACTCACTCCTTGGCATGTACTCTTGGATGTTTTTTACAAATTTTATATTCCGGCTTGGGTTTTTCTTTCCATCTCCGCTTACAAAGTATTTGTATTTTGATTTTTTAAGAATGGAAACTTGAACTGTTGGAGCGCCCATCCCACCGCCAACAACCGCCCCGGTGTTTTTCTCCGCCTTTTTCTCCTTTGGTTTTACTGTTGGCCCGACAAACCTTATCGGAATGCTTGAATTCAGCCTTTTCGCGGGGGAGATGTTGAATGGAGGCGGGAAGTCCACTATCGCGATCCCATCAACCGAAGAGAATATGCGCATGAAAAACTTTTCAGTTATTTTTTTCACGAAAAAACCAGAGAAAAAAGTTGAGGGGTCTATCTGGTTGAGAATAACGAGCGTTTTTATCCCCATCATCTTGCCCATGGCAATGCCAAGAGGGGTGGA
Organism: Brevinema andersonii; assembly: GCA_020722765.1. Lineage (GTDB taxonomy): Bacteria > Spirochaetota > DYKD01 > DYKD01 > DYKD01 > DYKD01. The sequence goes on from DYKD01000198.1 coordinate 679, forward strand.
ATCGGCTATGACAATATCAGTGTCTTTCAGAGCAGAGACAGAGGTGGCAAGAATTTTTGGGTTTATCGCCTTCGCGCTTTTGATTACTGTTTTTTTCCAATCAACGCCTTCCTCATCTATCGCCAAGTTGTAAGGTTCTGGAATATTCTTTACATCTACTCCACTGGAGCGGAGAAATGCCGCACCCGAACCGTAGGAAATCACCTCGCTTTCTTTAAACCTTTTGATGATTGGGAGCATTCTTGCTGCATGCCCGTAGCCAAAACCTTCAACAAAAAATGTTGCTTTCATAAAATCCCTCGCAAGGAAACCCACCAATTTATTGGTGGGAGGAATTGCGTTACCGTAATATTTTTAAAGTTTGGATGTATAGTATTGTTGGTTGAGAACTTGAAAAGAGCGATTGTATTACAGACTGAAGCTACAAAGGCTAAACGAAGATTGCTTAGCAAAGCAAGTACTATTGCTATTCGCTTAGCTAACAAGTTACTCTCACAACGAAAGTCAAAACGTCTTATGGATTTACATAGAGCAACATATTTATCCAGCAAGAAATCCACCTCCTTTAATTCCCAAGTGATATGTGATATTGAGCGAACCATCGTTAAAATTAAGGGTTCTGTCATCAAGGCAATAACTGTCAAGTTCAATATCCCTCGCAACTGCAAGGTCTTTAAAACCAAGTCCATGAACTTCGTTGAAATCGGGATTTATCCAAGAAAACGCATAGCCCTTCCAATCAGAAAAAATAGGAATTGGCAAAGATATGCCTCTCTCCTTGCTAATGGATGGACTTGCAAAACCTATGGACTCAAAACCAACGGAGACCTTATCGCTTACCTCTCCAAAGAAAGCGAGCTTGTTCAAAACAAAAGGAATGTCCTTGGAGTTGATGTGAACAGTAAGTGCTTTGCAGTTTCCGTTCTTACTCCTAATGGAAAGGTTCTGCATCAATCCTATCTCGGAAAGGACATCTGGCAAAGGAGAAAGAGATTTATAGTAAGACGTTCCAAGCTCCAATCCTTTGCAGACAAAGGAGATTCCAAAGCTGCCAGATACCTTGGTAGGCTCAAATATCGTGAAAGCTGTTTTGTCAAGAACAGATTGGGTGAAGTCGTAAGGGATATTACCAACCTGGCACTTGAATTTGATGCCGATATCTCTATTGAGAAGCTCCGAAGATTCAGTCGTAAAAGCAAGGGCTTCAACCAACACGTTTTCAGGATACCATTTTCCAAATTCAAAGAGATATTGCAAAGCCGTTGTTTTGACAAGGGAATCATCTTGAAGGAAATCAATCCCTACCACACCAGCAAATGGTGTAGCCACTGCGGTGCTGTGGCTAAGGTTGGACATTGCTCTTCTAACTATTCCCTGTTCAAGTGTAGTGAATGCGGGCAAGTGGTCAACTCCGATAGAAAAGCGAGTTTGGCTATTGCCATCAAATCCCTGTTGGAGCGGAAAGGTCAAGTTCTCAACCAAACTTGTTCTGTCCAGATTTCCAATAGGCGAGTCCCCGTAAACGGGCTCTTTTGTCCAAATGCCGTTGTTTCCAATGTTGCTGTGCAACATGCGAATCAACCTATGGAAAGCCCACGACTTTAGTCGTGGGTAGTTTAC
>DYKD01000199.1 GCA_020722765.1 Brevinema andersonii
CTCTCATCCGGAGATGGAAAATATGGATCTTCGGGGGAGGGGTTCCATTCGCCTTTTTTTTCAACAGGAACTCTCTTTACCGGGCATGATTCAAAACTCCAATTTGCAGATGTCATTTCCGGCTGTTTTTGATTCGGCCATCTTTTCTTAAAAGCAAGAGGGAATGTTTTATATTTTAAGCTTCCAGTGTCAATGTCATCTACCGTTGCATCACCTGGTGGGCGGCAAATTAATATTTCTATTTCCCCGTTTCCACTGGATGATAATTCAGAAAAAGGTATCGTTCCAGGATGAAAGACTGCCGATGTCGGCACCGCAATAGGATATTGCTCATTGGCAGGTAACTCTTTCCAGTAAACGTACACCCCGTTGACCAAATGATACACCCTCGTCGGCGTTGTTGAATGCCAGATCCGGTTTACCTCGTGAGCCTCGTCAAGCCACTCCTCTTCCCTGTCGGGGCCGACGATGATCTCCGCCTTTTTGTCACCGTCAAGGTCCTCAAGGTATATCCCCGAACCATTGATGCTTAACATCATTGGTGTTCCCACATAACCATTCGGAAGCGAGTATCCCCACATGTCAGTTGATGTATCCGGCGTAATCCTGACGAACTTCCCATTCTGGAATTTGAAAACATACAATGCCGTCATTTTACGCTTTTCGCCGCTGCAAAGCAGAAGTTCGGGAAATGCGTCATTATCAAGGTCGGAAAACCAAAACTGCGCTATATTATTTTGCGTTATATCATACCATCCCTCAGCGTCCTGAATTATTGAGAAAGGACCGGAAGCCTCCGAAGCAATCAGTCTCCAATAAATATCTGGGCTAAAAGACCAAAAGAGAAGCACATAGCATTTTGGGTCGTTGGGTAATGAAAATTCCATATAGTTGGCGTAAGGAGAAGCTATCTGTCCGACAATCCTCGCGTCATCCAATACCCAATTCAACTGTCTTCTAACCTCTTCCGGTTCAAGCCAGTCGGCATGGTCACTTTCCGTGAAATCGCAAAGAACCGGTTCCGGGAGGAACTGGGTCAATAGCGCGGCTGCCTGGCCTTTGTCAATCGTGCAGGGAAAAGCCTTTGTGCTAAACAGAATAAAGACGATAAGAAATAAAACAATGTATCTTATTGCTTTCATTTTCTTCTCCTTTTAATTTTTAGGTTCATATTCTGAAGCAAAATTAAAGACCTTATCGTAATACCACTTACTAGGTTTTTTAGGTTTACCTGAGTTATAAGCGCCGATAGCGGTTTTTAAATCGGCTAAATACCTGTCCAAAGTCGTATAATTTTTCGATTGCCCCCCTATTACTTTAGTCATTTGCAGAGCATCGTACCCGACCGCAAGATCAAGGCTGACATTTACATCAAAAAGCAAATATGGATGACGCTCAGCCTCCTTTCCGGCCCCTTCTTTCCATTTCATTGTCCTGACTGCGGTTTCATAAAGAATCTGCATCAAGCCGTAGCTTGATGCTATAACAGTTTGAGCAATATAGCTCTTGTTATTAAGCAACCAAACTGATTCTGATTCATTTTCCGCACACTCCTGCGGATCATCCTCGTCGGCAATCACGCCGCAATAGAAGGTGTCTGTCGCCCGCATATAGGTTACCGTGGTCTCCAGCCCACTATTGTAAGGATTTTCTGAATCAAACCAGCCGATCCTTCCGCAAGGGCCGAATCTGATCTCCTCTCTGGAATCCCACCAGCCGTCCGGCAACTGTGCTTGCGGGTTGTAGGCCATCCACGGGTAAGTGAAATATGGCCAGCCGTCGTTTGCTTCAAAGATATCAAACAATTTTATGGGATCGCGGACGGGACTATCAACATCATTGAATGGGTACCCAGAAGGAATGTCTGCACAGGTATATGGCCATGCCGGCGGCGTGAGGTCCCTATTGAAATTTCTGATATATTTGTATTTTTCTCTCGGGGAGATATCCTTAGTGTCAAGGTTACTGTTTGTCGTCGCCTCTAACCTGTAATATTTGAAGTTGAAACGAGGGTCGGACCAATAATCAGAACCTCTTTTGGAGACGCCATTCTTATCTACTGTCCTAAGTTCGTATCTATATGAATTGGCTTTCAGTCCGCTTTCCTGTTGCGCCTGTCCTTTTATATACTGTGGTGGTATTCCGTATTTGTCGGCGTATTTGATAATTTGGGTGTCGTAGTTATTGTATTTTGTTCCAAGTTTTGTTGGTTTGTTTATCTTAACAAGAAACTCAATTGGGGGATCAAGAACCTGATCATTGACTTTAGTTATTTTAAGTTTAAATTTCCCG
>DYKD01000200.1 GCA_020722765.1 Brevinema andersonii
ACCCTGTTAGATACGTCAGTTTGGTTTATTTTTTTGTGTTTTGATGATTAAATTTATTTACATTCGATTTTTTTTAATCATCGAATATCTAACAGGGTGAATTTGGCATTTGGATTTTGTCATTTGGAATTTTTGCTCGGGGATTGGTAAAATTTTGGTAAGAATATTCTCTATGAATCTCACTGTCATTTATGATTGAATTTTCGGAGTCGTCAAGCCGCCAGGCGACACCCAAAACCATGAAAATGGTGAGCACACGAGACGAAGCAGGAGCTTCTAAATCAAGTGCGTTACCAGGCAGGAGCTTGGTAACGAGAGCTGCGGCAATAGTCCCGTAGGGAAAATGGCGAGCGGAAAAGACGAAGCAGGAGCTTCTGTGCGCCAAGAAAAGCTTGTTGTTTCTGGCATGGTGAAAGTCCATGTTGGGAAAGGGATTAGCCACCCACCCATACCGAGTGTTGCTGGCAGGTAGGAGTCGATCAGAAGTTTGAGAGATGAACGAAATGTCTGAAGCGTACACAGGGAATCATATAGGCCGTAGTGGAGGACGCACTCTGCAAAACTAAAGTAGTCCCGTTAGCGCTATCAAAGCAAGTGGCAATGATTTTGGAAGCGTCAGAAGCCAACACGAAAGAATCGATAGAGGCGAGATTCTGGAGGACTTGCCGGGATTCAAAGGTATGGCATGTATGAAAAGAAGCAACAAGAACTTGGGAGGCCCTATCAGTTCCTCCAGAGCGAGGTAAACCTGGCCAACGTATAGGAGGAGGGTTGAAGACGGATAGGGAGTCGGATCAACTCATATTACTCAGAGGACAGGAGAACTGTCCACACGGGGAAGGGGTTGACAGTGATACGTAGTCTGTAAAGGAAACATTGACCGAACAAGAAGGATCGGAGAGACAATGCAAACCTCACTGCAGGGAATAGCCCGAAAGGCAAGAAAAGACAAGCGGCATCGATTTCGGAATCTTTTTAGGATGCTGAATGAAGGATTTTTGCGTTACAGCTGGCCATTTTTGCGGAAGAATGCGGCCGTAGGAATTGATCGAGTGAGTGCGGAAGAATACTTTAAACAATTCGACACGAATGTGAAGGATTTGATAGAGCGAGTAAAAAGAGGAAGATATCGAGCAAAACTGGTACGGCGTAGATGGATACCAAAAGGAAATGGCAAGCTTCGACCGCTGGGGATACCGGTGCTCGAGGATAAGCTATTACAAATAGCGGTATCGCTCATACTACGCCAGATTTTTGAAGAAGACTTTTTGAACAATAGCTATGGCTATCGACCAAAACGAGACGCATTAGAAGCGAGCAAAGTATTGCGAGCGGAGCTTCAATTTGGCAGATACGGCTATGTAGTAGAAGCGGACATCAAAGGGTTCTTCGACAACATCGACCATGGTTGGATGGTACGGATGTTAGAGGAGCGAATAAAAGATCGTCCGTTTATACGGCTAATCAAGAAGTGGCTAAAGGCTGGGATAATGGAAGAAGATGGAAAGGTGACACATCCGGTGACTGGGACTCCCCAAGGAGGAATAGTATCACCAGTGCTTGCCAATATCTACTTGCACTATGCCCTGGACCTATGGTTTGAGAAAGTAGTGAAGAAATACAGTAAAGGAGCGGCATATCTTTTGAGGTACGCAGATGATTTTGTCTGTCTATTTCAATACAAAGATGAAGCAGAGCGCTTTTACCGAACACTACCGAAACGGTTAGGAAAATTTAAACTGGAGCTGTCAAAAGAGAAAACGAGAATCATACGATTCAGTCGTTTTCAGAAGAAAGACAGAAAGCGGTTTGAGTTTTTAGGATTTGAATACACATGGGCAGAGAGTCGAAAAGGCAAACAGATAGTGAGAAGACGGACGAGTCGAAAGAAATTTCGGCAGTCGTTAACCAATTTAGCCAGGTGGTGTAGAGAGCATCGCAGTGACTCGATAGGTAAACTGATGAAGTTACTTAACCAGAAGCTCCGAGGCTATTACAATTACTATGGTGTAATAGGTAACTATCCAAGCCTAAAGGAATTTTTCTATCATGTGAAAAGAATCCTGTTCAAATGGCTTAACCGGCGCAGCCAGAAAAGAAGTTATAACTGGCAACGCTTTGATGCAATGATAAAGCATCACCGAATCGAAAGGCCACGAATTGTTGAAAAGTATGACAACCAGTTAAAGTTCGCTTTTTGAATTCGAGTCAATGCGTAAGCGAGTATCATTGAAGAGCCCGGTGCGGGAAAATCGCACGCCGGGATCTGTGCGGGGGGCGTCGGGTAAC
>DYKD01000064.1 GCA_020722765.1 Brevinema andersonii
GATTCAGAACAAAAAGCATGTTTCCAGGACTTACGTTCCGATGAACTAAATATATATTTAAGGTCTAAAAATCCCTGTTTTTGAACGAACTCAGAAGTCAGCCTGGACGTTGCTTCCTTTGTAAGCATCACCCTTCTTCCAGAAAGAACAGTATTTAAAGCTTTGAAACGCCAATGGTTTTCCAGGAATTTTGGATGAAGAAAGCAATCCCCGTCAATGAAACAGAGATAGTTGCTGCGGGAAGCGAGAACAGCCTTGTTTGCAATGACAGTCTTCCTGAATCCCTTATTCTCATGACGTATATGCTGGATCGGATATTTGAAAGCGGAGTCATATTTTCTAACAAGATTCCCGATACTTGGACCAGATCCATCATCAGAAATGACAATCTCAAAATCTGAAAAAGTCTGCTGTTTAAGCGTAATCAGAATACGTTCCAGAAACTCAGGTTTTTCATAGACAGCAATGATCAGTGAAATCCGTGGCCGTTTGAAATATCTCAGATCTTTGGAATGAAACCGTTCTGGGACATCTTTTCTCGGATGTACACATCCGCAAGGTTTCCTGACACCCCGAAACGTAGCTCTAATAAAATGATGGACAAAGACATCCCCTACAATCATGACCATTTTTACATTTTTCCCTGTCAATTGAGCTTTAGTCATCCTCAGCTCAAGGTTGATATCAGGATCAGCGGCAAACTTATCCCATAATCCTATTTTTTTAAAAACATCAGTCCTACAAAAAACAGAATTTCCCAAAATCCCAGGGTAGAGGAAATTATGGAATGCAACAGCGCTTTTCCTGACGTACCTATCAAACCCACCATACATGAAATCAACCATGTTGACAAGGTCTGTTTCCGAGTATTTGAGATTCAGGATGGCTCTCAGCCTCTGCAAAGAGTTTATCCATCGCCAACGGATCATCATACGTTTTTGATCCTGCTCAGTCTCCATATTCTCAATTCCACGGGGCGATACAATATCCAAACCATATTTTCCCATGTTCTGGATCAGTTTCAAATCCCAATCTTTGGAAAGAAGAATATCATTATTAAGGAAAGCGACATAGTCTGTACGCACATGTTTTAACCCGATATTTTGGGAACAGGAATAACAGTAATTAACGTCATTATCAAGGACCAAAGCCCCCTGCTCCTTGAAAAACTCTGCTGAACCATCATTTGAGGCATTATTGATGATGATCAGATCAAAAGGATAATGTGTTGTCTGTTTCAACGAGTGAAAAAACAGCCTATTGTAAATAAGCTGGTTATGGATAGCCGTAACTATGCTTATTCTTTTCATATTTCCTATGAATAGTTATAATGCTTGGTCACAGGTTCGATGATTTCCCAGGTACATTCCAATCCTACGGGAAAAATAACCAAGTCCCCTTTTTCAATGAGATAAACCTGTTTCTCTGACGTTGTAACACGCACTCTGCCTTCGACAAAATAACACGTCTCTTCTGTGGTATAGACCCATGGGAAGACAGACTTCCCTTTTTCCCAGACAGGCCAATCAAAAACCGCCTTTTCTTTCAAATCTGACTGTGTAGGTTTGAGAATGACTATGTTTTGTGACACTTGTTATATCTCCATTGTAAAAAGTTGCCTTAAGATAAGACGTTTTCCCTCGTTTATCAAATAAAAAGAATTGATATAAGCCTATAAAAAACGAATCCATAGGCAGTCTGTATATATAATACTTGCTTTTCCCCTATAAAATTAATATTATCAATTTTATAAATATTACCGAAAATGACATATAAGACTATAAAATCAGGAATGCCATGGCGGATAAGAAAAACGAATTTGATGACATTAACCAACTATTGTCAGGAATCAGCGATGACCTGATTTCGCCGTCCAAAGGTGAAAAATCCTTAACAGAAACAACACCCGAGCAAGGCACTCCCACAACTCCCCCAGCAATAGACAATTCAAATGAAAAACAGATTATGGATCTGCTTTCAGGACTTGATGATTCTGACACTTTCAGCAACAACACATCCTTTGGACCTGAAACACCTTCCATGGACGAACCTTCTTCAGAAAACCATAGAGAGGTTATCGAACCATCACAGATAAATGAGCCAGAACAAGTTCCTCCTGAACCATCAGAACCAGAACCTGCATCTGATGATATTTTTGCAAACATGCCAGGACTGGATCCTGAACCATCACAGCCGACTGAAGAAATCCAGACACCTGAAGTGGCACCAGAAGAACCAGCACCTTATGAAATTCCTGAACCAATGGAAGAGGCTCCTTCGCCTTCCTTACCAACAGAACCAGACTTCACTGTTCCTGATGCACCTATTGATGAAGCTCCACACACAGAATCAAGTTCGCCTCTTGAAGGATTGGAAGATTTACTTGAACCTTCAACACCTATAGATGATGGAGTCACAAGTGAAGAATCCGTAGCACTCATGGCGCCAGAAAAAGAAGAAGCTGCACAACAAGAAAAACAAGAAGAACCAAAGCCTATAGAAAACATGAATGACCTTGACATCCCTGATTTTGACCTTTCACTACCTGGGGAAGAGCCAGCAATAAAAGACAAATCCCCATCCTCTTCCTCTTCTATTCCAGAGCTTGATGATTTACCGGGCATGGACGAAATAGGACTTCCAAAAGAAGATGTCCCCGCAGAGAAACCAAAAGCAAAAATGCCTTTCTTTGGTGGAAAAACCAAACAAGAAAAAGTCGTTACAGAAAAGCCTATTGAAAAACAAAAACCTGAAAAACAGGAAAAAGCAGGACTGAAACTTTCAGACAAACAGCTCAACTTTATTTACAAGCGGATAAGCCATTTCGGCCCTCAGTTGAAAGAGACAACTGTCAATGTAGTACAAAAAGAACTATTACCAATTTCTGAAATAAACACATTGCTTTCCATAATCCTACACAGGAAGACAGTCAAACAGATCAAAGAATTCCTGGAAAAGAAACTCAAGACAAAAATATCCGGTCCCCTTCTTGATCCGAATTACCAGAAACAACTGCTTGACAAGGAAGAAGAGCGGCATCCAAGAAAAGAACGGATTACAAGGGAAAGGGCCGCTCGAGCACCACGTGCAAAACCGTCTTATGTAGAGGATTTTGAAAATAACGTACTCCCCGTCTTGAAACCACTTATCATCGTTGTTTCCATACTTGCAGTTGCAGCGATTCTTCTCTATCCTCCAGTGTGGTCACACATCCTGATCAGCAAGGGTGTATCCCTTATTGAAAGCAGAGATGTGGAAAAAATAGATAAAGCTGAAATCAATTTCGATGAAGCCTTGAAAATCAGGAACAAATATCATGAAGCGTTCCTCAAATATGGCAGAGCCTATCTTTCCATAGACGCCTATTCACGTGCCCAGTCCAAATTCCTCTCTTACAAGGAATTCAAAGGGGCCGATTTTGATTTTAATCTTGGCATGGGAGACCTCAGACTTGCACAGGAACAGTTCAAGGAAGCTCTCCTATTCTTTGAGAACGCTTCCCAACAGAAGAAGGATTCCTTTGAAGCTCAAGACGGAATGGGTCGTTCCTATTTCGCAATGGAAGACCTCCAAAAGAGTCGCCATGTCTATGAACAATATCTGAAAAAGAACCCTAAGAATGTCACAGCACAATACAGGATCCTGCGTGTATTTATAAAACAGGACAATCTGGAAGAGATCGAGAATAAATACGAAGAAATCCTTCTGATGAAATCCAAAAAAATCGATCCTTTGGTGGTAACAGAACTGGGCAGATATTACATTAACAAAGCAAAAATAGAACCTAAAACCAGAGCGATCTCAAAACGACTGGATTTCATGGGAAAAGCGACTACTGTACTAAAAAGTGTGACTTCCAAACATCAAAAATATGCACCTGGATTCTTCCAACTGTCCCGACTCAGATATGAAAAGAACGAACTTTTTCTTGCTGAACAGGCTATCGAACATGCTTTAAAACTGGATTCAACAAAAGCAGAATACCATGACCTTCTAGGTCGTGTCTATCTTAAACGGAAAGTCTATGACAAAGCGTATGCAAACTTCGAGAATGCCGTGCAAAAAAACAGTGATTATATAGTCGCTCACTACAACATTGCAAACCTCAATTTTTATCATGCATCGAATGACCTGAAAGCTCTGGATTCCTACCAAGTCGTGAAAAGCCTGATTCCAGAATCCAAGGAAGATGACCTCTCTGACATCGATATAAACGAAGTCAATTATAACATCGGTTATCTGAAACATCACCTGAACGATGACTACATGGGGACATTAGAAAGCCTTGCAGAATTCGGGAAAAGCTTTCCAGACAAACCTGCATATCTCATCCTCACTGCAGACACCTATTACAAGATGGGGCAATATGCATTGGCAAGAAAGCATTATGAAGCAGCTGTAGGCGCACTTACATCGATCATTGCTGAAGGGAAAAGCATCAATCCTAGAAAGGAACGTGACAGGGCCATCCATAAAACGCTGAGTTCAGTCTATAACAATCTGGGGATGACCTGGTATCAGCTTGGTAACAATGAAATAGCGCTCAAATACCTTTGGAGCGCAGTAGAATCGATCAAGACCATTGGGTTCTTCAATGAAAACGAAGCTGCCAATGTCAACCTGAACCTCATATTGCATCCTCCCTACAAGAGTCTGGAAGGGCACCTTCTTTTTGACAACAACATCCCCAGATATTACGATTTTCCAGATTAAGAAGTGTAACAAAAACTATGAATGACACAACCATCAAACTTATCAAATATCTCGTACTTTCAGGTGCGGGGTCACGTCGTGAATGCCAAAGATTTCTTGTTGAAGACAGGGTGACAGTAAACGGGAAAGCGAATCACCAGCCCTCCTTTTCAGTTGATCCTGAAAAAGACAACATTTCACTTGATGGGAAAGCTCTCCATGTTGATAAAACGGAGTTCGCATACGTAAAGCTCCATAAACCAAAAGGGACAATCTGCTCTCACGAAGATGAACATGGCAGGAAGACCATCTACTCCCTGTTGAGACACAAAAACCTCAGCAAAGCAGGACTTTTCAGTGCGGGAAGACTTGATTTCAACACAACAGGATTACTGATCCTGACAAATGACGGACAGTTTGCACAACTCCTCACACATCCCCGATACGATGTAAAAAAAGAGTATATTGTCCAGATCAAACGCACATTGGATAAGGATCTTATCAGACGAATGTTAAAAGGCGTAAAGATGGATGAGGAAACGTTGAAGTTTGACAAACTCCATGTCTTGAGCGAAAGTTCCAGTGGTGCTGTGATAAAAGTCGTATTGAATGAAGGAAAGAACCGTGAAATAAGAAAGATGATGCAATTTTTCAAGGTGACCATACGAAGCATCCATAGGATCAAAATGGGGCCATTCTCATTAGACAAGCTGAAAGAAGGACAGTACGAGCTGATCAGAAAGAGCGAGGTTGACGCGTTTAAGAGAGCCTTCAACAGGAGAGATGGGACCAGCATCGCATGAAATCCGCCATCCAGAATGCAGAACGCTACTTGCAACTCCTGAAAATCTTGAACATCCCCATCAGGACAAAAGATGAACTTATGGGAACATCTTTACAGGATGTTCTTGAAGCAAAAAAATGGATAATGCGGCAGAGTTTCCAAAAACACGACAAGCTTATCGGCATTCATCCTGGTGGAACGTATGTTGAAAAACAATGGGGAACAAAAAAATTGATCAGCCTCATCTCTCTCATTAGGAAAATGAAAAACGTCAAAATCATACTTTTTACAGGGAAACACGAGGATGCATTCAATACTCCTATCCTGAACAAATTCAAAGAGATCCCGCTCATACCAGATTTAAGCTTCACAGGATTGGCAGCCCTTCAAAAAGAGATGGACCTGTTCATAGCAAATGATACAGGAACTCTCCATAGTGCTTGTGGAGTCGGAATCCCTGTCATTGGAATCTATATGACAACATCAGCAGACCAATGGGCTCCCCTCAATAAACAGATTGTCAAGCTGCATTCACCTGACGTGAAAACAGTCTATACCCATGCGATGACAATCCTGAAACAAAAAAAATAAGCAGGAAAAAAAGATGAAGAAAAATCCTTTCATAGAGAGCCAATCCGTTGTCAAATTGCAAAAAAAAATGATTCGGGATTGGCACAACAAGATTGCAGATGAAAACACAATCTCCAAAAAAACAGGGTTGTCCGGAGCCCTTCAGAAAAATGGTTTTTACAACTTCAACTTATGGCATACTGAAGACGAAGCCAGAAGAAAGGATGTACCTGACAGCACAATCGCAGAGGTAAAACGGAAGATCGACAGGTTCAATCAGTTGCGCAACAATGCCATTGAAGAGATAGACGCCTCTCTCATCAACTTTCTCCAGACCCAGAAAGGATATAAGAAAGGCAGGAGACTGAATTCTGAAACTCCAGGAAGCATCTACGACAGGTTATTCATCATAGCGTTACGGATCTATCACATGAACGAAGAAACGCAAAGAAAAGATGCACCTGAAGATCATATAAAAAAATGCACGGAAAAATTGAGAATACTGGAGATGCAAAGAGATCATCTGGCAAAAAGCCTTGATGATCTTTTTAAAGAATATTTGAAGGGGAAAAAATCCCTGCTTGTCTATTTCCAGATGAAAATGTACAATGATCCAACATTGAACCCTGCTCTTTACAAAAAAAATGCACAATAAAAAGGTCATACCAACAACTGGGATAAGTCTCATACTTCTGGCAGAGCTCTGTTTTGCATCAGCTACTGTCATGGCAAAACACATCAATAACCATACAAGCATCCCTTCCATAGAAATCACTTTTTTCAGATTTTTCCTGGGAATTTTCCTATCCTACTACTACATGAAATCAGCAAAAATCCCATTCAGACCGAACAACTGGAATCTTGTCATAAGACGTGGTGTCCTGAATACGCTTGCTGTGATTTTTTTCTTCATGTCAGTCCAATATACGACAGTGACAAATGCAAACATGCTCAACATGACCTACCCTATCTTCATATTTGCAGTCACCCTTTTCCTTAACAGGGAGAAAACCCCTCCTTTTTATATCATCCTACTTGGTCTTTCCATGATAGGAATCTACCTGGTCATACATCCTGATTTCGGCCACATCCGTTCTGGGGACATTCTAGGAATACTTTCAGGAATTACTGCAGCATTCGGCGTCATCACACTAAAGGAAGCTACGCAATATGACCACACAGCCCTGATCCTCTTCTATCTCATGATCATTGGAACTATCATCAACCTTCTGTTGATGATCCCTTTCTTTGTTCTCCCCTCTAGAGGATTTCTCTTACTTATGCTTTTATCTGCATTTATAGGGTTCCTTGGGCAGGTTTTTCTCACATCTGGGTATTACCATGTTGGAGCCCGTGCAGGGGGAATGCTTTCATCCAGCAGAATCCTCTATGCCACCATTTTGGGAGCCTTGTTTTTCAAGGATCCTCTTGGTTGGAAAGTAGTATTAGGGGGGGGACTCATCCTATCGACATTGATAGGACTTGGATGGCATCAAACACAGCAATCTGACTCCCAAACTCCTGATTTTGACAAAACAAAGTAAAACTATTATATTGAGGGACTTCCTAACTAACGCGTTTTTTAAGTGATTCCTGGTAAAATAAAGGATTTTGTATGAAAAAAATTAATATTGGACTTGCAGGACTTGGAACCATAGGTGCTGGCGTTGTAAAACTCCTTACAGACATGCGTCCTCATATAAGAAAAAATACGGGTATCGACCTTGAAATTATCAAAGCAGTAGACTTGGATGAAAACAGGGCCCAAAGTCTCCCCCTCGAACCTGGTGTTTTTTCAAAAAACCTAAACGACATCATTGATAATCCTGATATTCAGATTGCGATTGAACTGATGGGTGGGATCAAGACTTCTGAAAAGTATATAATGGATTGTATGGCAAAGGGTAAACATATAGTCACAGCAAACAAAGCTCTCCTGGCAGAACGGTTTGATACAATCTTCAGCATGGCTGATGAGAAAAAAGTGAACATGGGGTTTGAAGCAAGTGTGGCAGGAGGCATTCCTATCATCAAGATATTGCAGGAAAGCTTCATGACAAACAAGATCAGGAAGATATTCGGCATACTGAATGGAACTACAAATTACATACTCACAAAAATGACTCTGGAAGAGATCCCTTTCGATCTGGCACTCAAGCAGGCACAGGAAAAAGGATTCGCAGAAGCGGATCCGACACTGGACATTGACGGTGTTGATGCAGCCCATAAGGCACTTATCCTGGCTAACCTCGCTTTTGGTACTATGCTCGATTTCAAATCTGTCATGGTCAAAGGAATAAGAAACTTCAACATCATTGACATCAAATATGCCAACCAATTGGGCTATACAATCAAACTACTCGCTGTGTGCAAGCGCAGAAGAGATAACTCGATTGAGATTTATGTTGAACCAGCACTCGTGCCACAGAATCATCTTCTTGCATCAGTACAAAACGAATTCAATGCTGTCTATGTTGATGGAGAAGCTGTTGGGGAAACTGTCTTTTATGGACGTGGTGCAGGAGCCATGCCTACTGCGAATTCCGTAATCAGCGATATCATAGACATGTCCCGCGACATCAGCACAAACCATAAAGTCTGGTATACGAAATATATGGTGAAAGCCTCTGAAAAGACAAACCTGAACATAAAAAACAAGTACTACCTCCGCATATCAACACATGACAAGCCTGGAGTCCTTGGCAAGATTGCAGGAATCTTAGGAGATAACAACATCAGCATCTCATCCTGCGTGCAAAAAGAGACATCCGAAGCGACAGTACCGCTCATACTGACAACGCATAAATGCCAAAAAGACGACATAGACAAGGCTGTAGCAGAAATCCAGAAAATGAAAGAAATCAAGGATAAGATAATCGTCCTAAACATCCAATGACAAGAATCGTCCTATATCCAGTCATTTTCTTTACTCTCCTCTTCGTGCCCACATTTCTCTTGAGTCAGGAGAGCCTAAGGCTCGGGTTTACTGGAGACATCCTTCAATCATACCAACTTGATCCATACCTCAAGAATTATGGACAGACGTATCCGTTCACACTGATATACAAAAGGCTCCAATCCTACGACATCCTTTGTGGAAATCTCGAATGCCCCATAGCGGAATATGGATCAGCAGTCAAAAACAAAAGGTTTTATTTCAAGGCAGATCCGGCAGCTGCTTCGGCATTACGCTGGTCAGGATTTGACGTCCTCAGCCTTGCAAACAACCACACACTTGATTTTGGAGACCCCGCATTTTTCCAGACCATGGAGATATTGGAAGAAAACGAAATCAAACAAGTTGGCGGAGGACGTAACAGCAGAGAAGCGATGAAGATGGGAATCATACAGTCAAAGGGGATGAAGGTAGGTTTCATAGCTTATAACATGATTCCCCCTGACTATTACATGGCCACAGAATCAACACCAGGCGTTGCTCGTGTGAACAAGGATATTTTGAGGAAAAGCATTTTAGACAACAAAGACAAGGTGGACATACTTGTCATCATGTTTCATTGGGGAGTAGAATACCAACACACTCCTCTTCCTGAGCAGAAAGAGCTGGGGAGATATGCCATAGACTGGGGTGCAGACATTGTGATAGGAACCCATCCTCACGTTGTGCAACCTCTGGAAATGTACAAGGGGAAACCTATAGCATACAGTCTTGGGAACTTTGTGTTTGGTTCATTTGGAGATCCACCAGAACACACAGCGGATTACGGACTAATATTGGAGATTGACATAAAGAAAAACAAGAAGATGGAGATTCGGCTTGTCCCAGTGAATGTATTCAACTATGACACAAAATTCATATCCAGGGAACTGTCCCCATCTAAGGCACTGGAATTCTTCAATTTTTTCAACAGACTGAGCGTAGCATACAATACGCTGGTTGAAGTGGATGGAAACAGCGGGAGAGTGCAGGCCCTAAAATAAGGGATGTAAAAGAAATAGAAAAAATTTGACAAGGCGCAAGAAGAATGTTATATTTTGAGCCGTAAAAATAATATTCCCTGATAGCTCAATCGGTAGAGCATCTGACTGTTAATCAGAGGGTTGCTGGTTCGAGTCCAGCTCGGGGAGACGGATCAGCCCCCGGATAGTAACTATCTGTCCGGGGGTTTGGCTTTTATATCCCGAAACTCATTTATCATGGTCTTCTAATATGCTATGGCTTAATCTTTCATTTCTGAGTTCAGAAATCTTTATTATTTTGTCTTTCAATTTCAATCGATCATACAAGTCACGATCGCTATTAAACTCGGATATTTTCTGAAAAGTCTTATTATTACCAGCTAAAAAAGTCTTGATGCCGATTCCAAGTCCATCCTTACTATCATCGACCGAAATATCACCTCTTGATAAATCGGTAGCGTTAAAAGCTTTACAAAATATCTTTTCAGATATTCTATAATAAAGATAAGGGGTTGTTGAATCTGAAAAAAGTTGAGAAAGACAACCTACAATCTTAAGCAGCTTATTATACTCGCCTTGATCTTGAGAAGTTTGATTAGAATAGAAGTTCACTTTCCCTCCAATACTTTTTTGATTTCAAATGCAATACGACTTACTAGTGGAACCGCAACTGAATTTCCGATCTGTTTATAAAGCAAAGAATCGGCGATTGATGGTAAATGGCAAGTATCCGGGAAACCTTGAAATCGAGCACATTCTCTGGGAGTTAATTTTCTGATACCTTTATCATCCAATACAATAGGAACATTATGTCCTCCCATCCCCATATTTGCTGTTAATGTAGGGCAAACTTTATTTTTATTTTCACGAACATATTTTCGACGCCATTGATATATGGTATCTCTTTTGGTAACAGAATTTTTAAGCTTTGAGTATAATGGCTTATCATTGTAGTAATATTTCAAATCAACCTTTTTATCAAGCATCTCTTTTATCGTTTTAGTTAAAGGAATTTTCTCTGGAAAATTAAATTTCTCCGTTTTCTGCTTATCTAAAAAACCAACAATAAAAATGCGTTCTCGATTTTGAGGAATATTCGCATAATCCATTGTATTGAGCACTTTCGCTTTAATATGATATCCAAGATCAGATAAAGTTTTCTGTATGATCGAAAAAGTCCTTCCATGATCATGGGTCCGCAAATTTTTTACATTTTCCAACATAAAACCAAGTGGCTTGCGATCCGCTATTATTTCTGCAATCCTAAAGAAGAGATTCCCTCTTCCCTTTTTATCATTGAATCCTTCACGATAGCCTGCTACCGAGAACGCTTGGCACGGGAAACCTCCGATGAGAAAATCGAATTTCGGAAAATCTTCAATCTTAATCTTGCAGATATCTTCTACAACAAGTTTTGAATCCTTAAAATTCAAGTCATATGTATTTTTACAAGATTTTTCGAAATCATTTGAAAATACCGTTTTAAAGCCGTGCTCTTCAAATCCAAATCGAACACCTCCAATTCCGGCGAAAAGGTCAAGAGTTCTTATATTTTTAACTTTGAGTTGAGTACTTTTATCTACCTGATCGTTTATATTACGAATTATTTGATAGACGACACCTTTTATCTCAACATCTTTACGGAATAGAGGTAACATCGTCTGATTACGAGGCTCAAGCCTGAACCGGTTTTTTTCACGGTATATTTTTTTTCAATGTGGCCCCATTATCATCAATTATCGCAACTACGGTTTGCCCATTTTCAGCACTCACCTGGCGTTTGATTACGACTATATCTCCGTCATAAATACCATCATCGATCATACTATTACCTTTAACTCGAAGTGCAAGGTCAATTCTTTACATAGCTCACGTTTGACAAGGATGTCATGATATATTCATCAGATTGCTCAATAGCTTCAATCGGTTTACAAGCAGCAATAATCCCCAAGATAGGGATTCGATATAATTGTTCCGCTTTTTTCAAAGGAATATATTTTCGGATAGAATCCCCTGTCGATGTTATAAACCCTTTCTTTTTAAGTATTGCCACATGTTGATGAACTGTAGAGATGGCTTTAAGCTTCAAATTTGTCCGGATCTCTTCCATACTTGGTACAATACCGGCCTCTTCATAATAACTTTCAATGAAGTTAAGGACATTTTTCTGTTTTGGAGTGATTGAATGCATCGTTTTCTCACTTTGTTTTTTCTTGTAAAATAACCGAATAAAAAACGAAAGTCAAAGCTATTGCATCTTTTCTGCTTTTTTTCTTTTTAACCCGGCCGTTTGGCCAGGCATCATCCCCCCAACGATTTTTCAAGAGACCCCGGGGCTTCTTCAGCATAACCGCCAACAATACCACAGCCGGGGCGGGAGGCAATTCGACTACCTCCTTTCCGGACTCTTGGTTTGCGGTAAATGCGGGGAGAAGTTGGTCGGGATGAGCGCCTACTCCAGGTCCGCCAATAAACACCACTACTACTCCCACAAGCGAACTTGTTCCAACCACGGTCTGAACCGGATCAGCGCCGAGTCAGTCCATTCTCTCGTTTTCGATTGGCTGAAAGAAATTTCCGAAAATGGTAAGAAATTTTCCGAGCGACTCTCTTTCTTGGGTCATTCTTTGCGGGATTTGGCGGGGCGGGTAAGTCGCGAGCCTCACCACCGAGGCAATCGGGCAATTTTTCAATCTTGTTCCTATAGCAGAAAGTTCTAAACTCGTTCAATGCGGGGAGAATAGGCGAACGAGTCGCGCTGGAACGTCCGTGTTCCGTCGCTCTGCCGGGCTAGGCACGGACGCAGTCCTTCGGAGAATAATAGGGCTATATGTATATATTAACCGTCTTCAACGAATACCTCTTCTTACACAGGAATACCTTGCCCTTCTAGGTGCTGTGGGTTCAAGGATAACCTTTGGAATCGATTCAAACACCCTTCCTGAATTTCGAAGCAGACGGCACAGGATTGCCAATTCTGAATTCCGGGAAAAGAGGCAACGAACTGGAATTTCTGGCTCAAAGGACGCATTCTGGAAAACCACGTGTCGCAGGGTTGCATTGAGAAAGGACTTTGGAAAATAGCCCAATATCTTGGAAATGCCAAAGGGGATATTTTCGGTGGTCTGAAAAGAAGGGTGATGGGAGGGACCACAAGCCTGTTAGAAAGCATGATGCGAACTATGAACCAAAGAATCAATGTGGCGCAATGGTCTGATAAGACTGCATTGGCAGTATGCAAGATCCGAGCTGCCTATTACTACAACAAATGGGATATTGGAAGCAAGGTCACCTAAATGTTACGCCACCAAATATCTGTCTGATCTAAAAAAAGCGATGCAAGAAGATCAGGAAAAAAATTCGGAAAACTTGACGAATCGAAGGAGGTTACCTAACTTAAGCAAAGAAATTAGGGAATCTAATTTCAACTGAAGGACGGACATTCTCGTTATGGATGGGTTGACACTTCTGACACATGTAAGAAAACTGAAACCAGACATTCCTGTTGCCCTCCTCACATCGTTCGATTCTGCTAAGTACGCAACAGAAGCACTTAGATTAGGCGCTTTCACTTTTTGTACAAAACCAGTTAATGTTGAAGAAGTGAAACGAGTTGCCAAGAAAGGCATCGAATTGCGAAGGATGAAAGAGGATATTGGAAAAATCATTCCCTATATGAACTATAATGAATCCGGCAACATCATCACTATGACAAAGAAAATCGATGCAACACCCTGAGAGAAAACTCAACCTAGTCATAGAACTCCTGCAAATTGTTTCATCAAATCTAGAATACAACTCCCTCATGAAACTGGTACTCAACCAGATGCTCTCATCATTTGATGCAGAAGTTGGTCTCATTATTATTGCAGGATCTAGAGGGTTAAAGGAGGAAGTTTCGGTCGGAATTGAGATTAAAGATTTAAGTGTTATTTCTCAGAAACATACTGGCTCAACTCTTCTAAATGACATTTCAGCACGCCACATGCCCTGGTTTTTGAATCAGCCCCAGCTTCAAGAGGAGTATGACATATCTAAAGGGCAAAGGAATATCCTGAATCTGCTTTCTGCCCCCATTCTTGTAAAAAGCAAAGTTATCGGTTATCTGGTATTAGTCAACAAGATATCAGATGATGATGCATTTGGATTCACTTCCGAGGATATGGAGATTATATCCCTTTTTGTACATCAAATTGGTGGTGTGATTGAAAGTTCACGTCTCTACAGCAACATGCTTAAGTTAAACAATTACACTGAATCGTTGCTCAATGGATTGAATGCTGGTCTTCTCACCATTGAACGCACAGGCATCATTAAATATGCTAATAGTCTTTTTGAAACTTATTCAGGTTATAAATCATCTGAACTGATCAATCAAAATATGAATTTCTTGTTCAAATTAGAAAAAGATAAATATGCCGATTTCCTAAATATGGTGACAGGTCGCTCGAAAATCCCTACCATAGAAATGGGAATGACCAGAAAAGATGGGACGCAGTTTTTGGTCGAAATGTCATCTTCAGCCATTCAGAATGTACAAACCAGCAAAATTGAACTTATTTTGATGATAACTGATATAACAGAAAAACGCGAGCTTGAAAAAGAGCTCCAAAAATCGCGACATCTCTCGACACTTGGAACCTTGTCTGCAGAAATAGTCCACGAACTAAAGAATCCCCTCTCTGCCATCAAAGGTTATGTTGATATGATGCCGAAAAAAATTGAAGATCCAAAATTCATTTCCATTGCCATAAATGTTATAACAGAAGAGATTGATAAACTATTCAGCACTGTTAAACTTTTATTGACATTTTCTAAAGGCAAATCTGAAAATATGAAAGAAATGGATCCGGATAAAGCCATAGAAAAAGTCTTGCTATTAATTGATGAGGAAGCAAAAAAACAGGAAACAAAAATCATCAGAACTCAAGGCGAACCGGCCCTTATACTCGGTGATGCTAACCAAATCCAGCAGATATTACTCAACATCATTCAGAACAGCCTGCAAGCACTAGAATCAGGCGGAAGCGTGACTATCGAATCTGGCGTGACAGTCCAAACCATAAAAAATTCAGAGAACAAAAACTTCTATTATATCAATATCATCGATTCTGGTCCAGGAATGCCGCAAGAAGTCATTGAAAAAATATTCACACCTTTCTTCACAACAAAAGCAGCTGGCACTGGCCTTGGGCTCTCCATCTGCTACAAGATGATAGAAGAACATCATGGTAAAATAGAAGTGAAATCTGTCATCGGCTCCGGAACAACCTTCACCATTCTTCTCCCTATTTATCAGAATGCAAACTGACCTGTTTCTCAATCATCAACCTTATTATTCTTTTATTGGCAAGAATCAGAAATAATGTCGAGTAGCCATATCTACAACTCCTTGAAATTTAGTAATTCCATGTGAGAAGCACCATAGCCCTCAAGGAACCGTACGTGCGGATTTTTCCCACAGGGACTTTCTCCGGTCGCCACATACGGCTCTTCATGCAAACATTTTTCCCTAAAGAATTATCAGAATCAGCCTTTCGTAACTCCA
>DYKD01000201.1 GCA_020722765.1 Brevinema andersonii
AAAGAAAAGAAGGGAAGGTTCGCCTCACGCTAAATACCGTGACTGAGCTTAAGCAGGGAGAACTCACTGTTCAAGCTAATGAACAAAAGATCTTTTCCGATAAGATTTCCACCTCTCCTTTGCGGCCGTTTTCAAAAGACGTAGGCAAAGCTGAAGGAACAATAACGATCGTGCTCAAGGATGATATGGGAAAGGAGCTCCTCACCTATAAACCAATAGATGAAGGTAAACTACCTCCCGAAGGACCTTCCATAAAAGATAACCAGCAGGTCATAACAGATGAGGAATATGTAACCATTCATCCTGAAGGAGCCTGGCCTGAGAACTGGTGGGCAACACGAGGGGCAAAGGTTGAAAACATGACCGCCGAGGAGTTATATCTGGCTGGTCTGCGGGAGCTCAGGGAAACACGAGAGCGTCTCAAAGAGGCTGAAGAACTTTTCAGAGAAGCGCTCAAGAAGGACCCTGGTCATTCATTGGCTCACCTTGAACTTGGGATTATCGATATTAAGAAAGGGTTGTGGCAAGAAGCAGAAGCAGAGTTTAAATCTTCTATCTATAGAAACCCTGAACAAGGACCTGCATTTTACTATCGAGGATTAGTACGCAAGCTAACTGGTAACACTTCACAGGCGATTGCTGATTTGTTTGAAGCGGCAAAGTACCCCGAGACCTCCTCTCCAGCTCACCTACTGTTGGGTCAGATTACCTTAGCCCGCGGAGAATTCGAAAAGGCAGAGTCCTATTTTCAAAATGCCGTCAAAGCCAGCAATTCTTCTGAAGCGAAAGTTTCATTGGCGATGACTTATCGGATGCAAAAAAAATATGAGCTTGCTCGTTCCGTTATTGAAGACATCCTATCTGATGAGCCGATTAACTATTTTGCAGCTTACGAGATGTCTCTTCTCGATGAATTGATGGGCAAGCCAGCAGATGACGCCTACACCAAATTTGTGAAGATCATAAATGACGACGATCAGCCTTATCTGGAATTAGCCTCTTTCTACATGAAGTCCGGTCTATATCAGGATGCCATCAACTTTTTGCAGAAAGTCATCCGGAGCAGAGAGGGAAAAGAGTGCTATCCCATGTTTTATTACTATCTCGGCTATTTATACGGTAAGGTTGGTCAGATTGAGCAAAGTAGAAAATATTTCCAGATGCCTCATAGAATAAAAAATTGGGACCTTGTTTTCCCTAATCGCCTGGAAGAGCTGTTTATTCTCCAAGAAGCGATTAAAGCTAATCCTCAAGATTGGCTTGCTCACTATGCGCTGGGGAATCTTTTTGCGGGGCGCTATCGCTTCTCCGATGCCATTAATGAATGGAAGTTAGCCCTTGATATAACAAATAATCTTTCTGAAAAAGATAGACAGAATCGTGCCAATGTGTTGACGGTTATCTATCGGAACATTGGCATAATTTTATGGAAAGTCGATAAGAAGGTTGAAGAAGCTATCCCGTATTTTGAGAAGGCAATTGAATATGCTGGTTGGCATTTCCAACCATACGAAGACCTTGCCCGTCTGTATGAGGAGAAGGGGGAAACAGAGAGAGCCTTATCCGTAGCAGAATCGGGGCTAACTAAGGTTCGCAATGGCTATAAATTAGTAAATGTATTGTATTCACTTCTTATCAAGAAGGGCGATTACGATCGCATCCTTGAACTAATCACTAAGTATCCTGCTGATACTTACACTCGCAGTTCCTATCAGGTCTGGTATCAGCAGTGCCATGTGGAGAAAGGGAAAAAACTATTTAGAGAGGGGAAATTTAAGAACGCATTGGCAGAGTTTGAGAAGGCGATGCACTATCCTGATATCTTACTTGTTCAGAATAAAGGATGCGAGGATTTTGCCGAAGCCCTTTGGTGGGAGGCTTTGACCTATGAAAAACTTGGCAGGAAAGATAAGGCAACTGAGTCCCTGAAGAAGGTGACAGCGGCAAAATATGGCGCTTATGAACGCGGTCAGCTCTATAAGGCAAAATGCTTGATGCGATTGGGACAGGAATCGGTTGCCAAGAAATTGATGGAAGAGATACTCTTTGCTTGTGGCACCTCTACCAGGGTGATAACCGAAGGTGAAGCTCCACCCTGGTTTGCTTATCTGAACTTCCTGCAAGCTTCGGTCTATGAAGAACTAGGTGATATGGAGAAAGCAAAGGAATTCTACACCAAAGCAGTAAGTGTCGATCCCGGACATTCTGAACCGGTTTACTCCGATGCTATGCGCAAACTGGAAGAGTTAGAGAGGAAGG
>DYKD01000011.1 GCA_020722765.1 Brevinema andersonii
AACAAATTGACTTAACATGTTTTATTGGTTATATTATTACCTAATTCTCAATAGGAGTGTTCTAATGGCAGAAATGACTGGCGCAGAAATAGCAATCAGATGCCTTCTAGAAGAAGGTGTTACCGAAGTGTTTGGTTACCCTGGTGGCCAGGTGATCCCCTTTTTTGACAAACTTTATGACTTCAACGGACAGATCAATTTTATCCTTCCTCGTCATGAGCAGGGAGCTGCCCACATGGCTGATGGCTATGCCCGCGCTACTGGTAAAGTGGGTGTATGCCTTGCAACTTCCGGCCCTGGTGCAACAAATCTTGTTACTGGTATTGCCACAGCGTTCATGGATTCCATTCCCATGGTCGCTATTACAGGGCAGGTTCCAACTCACATGATTGGTAATGATGCCTTCCAGGAAGCTGACATGACTGGAATCACACGCCCCATAACAAAACATAATTTCCTAGTCAAGGATGTTTCCCAGCTTGCACAGACTTTCAAGGATGCCTTTTACATAGCGCGAAGCGGAAGACCTGGTCCTGTTCTTATAGATTTCCCTTCAGACATACAACGTGCCAAATATGAGTTTGTTTATCCGAAAGAGACTTCTATAAAAACCTATAAACCAACAATCAAAGGCAATTCCTTACAGATAAAAAAAGCCGCAGAAATGATAGCCGTTTCCAAAAAACCACTCATTTATGCGGGTGGGGGAGTGATTCATTCTGAGGCCTCAGACGAACTTCGAACTCTTGTTGAAAAATCCGGTATTCCGATTACGACTACCTTGCTATCACTTGGTGTTGTCTCGGAAGACCATCTCCTGTCTTTGCACATGTTAGGAATGCACGGAACCCAATATGCGAACAAAGCTGTCATGGAATGTGATCTCATCATCGCTGTGGGAGCACGTTTTGATGACCGTGTTACTGGTAAGATGGATGCGTTCGCCCCAGATGCCAAAATCATCCACATTGATATTGATCCCACTTCGATTGGAAAAAGTATTGAAGTGGATTTGCCCATTGTTGGTGATGTGAAAGAGGTTCTGAAAGAATTGAACAAGATCATCAAAAAACCTGATTCGACAGAATGGGTGAGGCATGTGCTTGATATGAAGGAAAAGCTTCCTTTGAAATATGAGCATTCAAATAATGTGATCAAGCCCCAGTATGCTATTGAAAAACTTCACGATCTGACAAAAGGCAAAGCGATTATTGTGACAGATGTGGGTCAGCATCAGATGTGGGCAGCGCAATTTTATAAATATACTTTGCCTCGTCATTTTATTTCCAGTGGCGGTTTGGGTACTATGGGGTTCGGTCTTCCTGCTGGTATTGGTGCCAAGCTCGGATGTCCAGACCAGGAAGTTGTTGTCATCGCAGGTGATGGTGGCATTCAGATGAACATTCAGGAACTGGCCACCGTCGCATTGTACAATATCAATGTGAAGGTGATGATTCTGAATAACACTTTTTTAGGTATGGTTCGCCAGTGGCAACAGTTGATGTATGATAGAAGATATTCAGCCACGGATTTGCAGGCTAATGGAAAGAACATCATCAATTATACTGGTGAAACAAAGAAAAACCCTTATCTTCCAGTTTTTTCAAAAGTGGCGGAAGCGTATGGAATCAAGAGTGCGGAAGTCCATACCATGAAAGAGTTGGATGAGAAGATGAAAGAGATGATAGCCTACAAAGGTCCTTATATAGTTGATATCCGCATAGAGCCTGAAGAAAATGTTTTCCCTTTTGTTCCTTCAGGAAAACCTCTCAATGAAATGTTGGCGTAAGCGGATTTCAATATGATAACAAACACTATGATGGTTTTGATACTCAGTCGACAAAAAACCGTCCTCTTTTATGGAAAGAAAAGCTCATGAACCTAATTTTAGAAATCAAAAAGGATTAAAATATGGAACATACAATATCTGTTCTTGTAGAAAATCATTTCGGTGTGCTGGCCAAGATTTCGGGTCTCTTTAGCGCACGTGGATTCAATATCAGAAGTCTTAGTGTCGGGGAGACGGAAGACACCAAGCTTTCAAGGATGACAATCGTTGTTGATGCAGATGACAAGATCCTTGACCAGGTAAAAAAACAGCTCAACAAGCTGATTGATGTCCACAAGGTCGTTGATCTGACTGGTATCGAATCCGTAGAACGGGAACTCGTCTTCGTCAAAGTGAACAGGAAAGATAAGATGTCTGAGATTCTCCAGATAGCTGACCTTTTCAGAGGAAAAGTGATAGATGTGGCTGCTGAGACTCTTGTCATTGAATTGACTGGTGGCACAGCCAAGGTGGAAGCATTCATTAATCTTCTACATCCTTTTGGAATCATTGAGATTGCACGGACTGGAAAAGTGGCTATGGGAAGAGGCTAATCTTTTCCCCTACCAAAGGGAGTATCATTCAAATCTGTTATCGCCAAGGAATATATCCGTCGTCATTACGCAGCAGGCAAGGTGCGCAAGTTCGCATCCTTCCCAATGCCAAACTTCGGTGTCAATAGTGTCTCTCAAACTCCTAAATCCTATGTCATCCACAATCCACCACCCAAGGGAGTCTCTCATGAATAATAAAATTCTTTCCTGTGTTTTTTTTCTTTCGTTCCTGATCTCTTTGTCTTTTTACACTGGATGTGCCAGCAGGAATGCTGTTATGAACCCCATTTTCTGGGGCAGGATAAAGATAAGAACATCTACCTCCTGTTTGAACCTGACAGGCGTTCTCCTATTGTCAAAATGTTAAGAGTTTGGCTTGGTCCGACAAATGCAAGAAAATGGAATTCCTGTTTGATTTGATGGGAAGCATTATATTATTAAGGAATAGACAATGGGTGAAAGCAGACTTTTAAAAACTTGCAAATTTCCACTTTTCCCATTATATTTATACCAACTTAATATTTCAAGGAGCCCTCATGAAGTTTTCACAGGCGAAGAGACTCCAAGTCCTTCCTCCATACCTTTTTGCAGAAATAGACCGTATCAAACAGAAGCTGATCCAGTCTGGAAAACAGCTTATCAGCCTAGGTATTGGCGATCCTGATCAGCCTACACCAACGTTCATAATTGACAAGGCCAAGGAACAGATTTATAACTCAGAACATCACAAATATCCTTCTTATGATGGAATGAAGTCTTACAAGCAGGCTGTTGCTAACTGGTATAAGCGTAGGTTCAACGTTGATCTTGACGCTGGTTCTGAAGTTTTGGCTTTGATCGGTTCCAAAGAAGGGATTGCCCATATGCCTCTTGCTTTTGTTGACCAGGGAGATATCGTCCTTTGCCCTGACCCTGGCTATCCTGTCTATAAAATAGCCACGATTTTTGCCGGTGGTACGCCTTATTTTATGCCTCTCAAGGAGGAGAACGGTTTCCTGCCAGAGCTAGACAAGATACCTGAAGATGTCCTGAAAAAGGCAAAGCTGATGTTTCTCAACTATCCAAATAATCCAACGAGTGCTACGGCCTCTCTCGGTTTTTTTGAGAAAGTTGTGGCTCTTGCACAGAAATATGAAATCGCCATCTGCCATGACAATGCTTACTCTGAAATGTATTATGACAATCAACCACAACCAAGTTTTCTCCAGGTCCCTGGCGCAAAGGAAGTAGGCATAGAATTCCACTCCTTGTCAAAGACTTACAATATGACAGGATGGCGTGTCGGTTTCGCTGTTGGTAATATTGATCTCATCAAAGGATTAGGCAAAATCAAGGAAAATGTCGATTCAGGACTTTTCCAGGCCATCCAAGCTGCAGGTATCGAAGCTCTTGATTCTGACCAATCCAGCGTTGAAAAATCCAGAAAGATGTATCAGGAACGCAGGGATATTTTCTGTAAAGGTCTTGATGAGATGGGATGGAAGTATTTTGCTAGCAAAGCCACTTTCTATATCTGGGTGAAAACTCCCAACGGTATCAAGTCGATTGATATGACAATGAAACTCATGAATGATGCAGGAATCGTTTCAACTCCTGGAAGTGGTTTCGGAGAATTTGGAGAAGGCTACATCCGTTTCTCCCTGACTGTTGACAAGGAAGTCCTTAAGAAAGTCATAGAAAAACTGAAGGAAGTGAAATTCTAATGCTGAAAAGAGAAGTTGTTTACCTTTCATTAGGTTCGAATGTCGCTAACAAGAAAGAGATGATTGCCAAGGCCAAAAAGGAACTTATCAAACTTAAGATCTCTGTGGACAAGGAGTCTCATTTCTATAAGACAGAACCTGTTGGCAACAAGGACCAGGATTTTTTCATAAATCAGGTCATCAGGATTAAGACAAGCCTTGAACCTTTGAAACTCCTCATCTTTATCAAGAACATTGAATCCAAACTGGGACGCACATCCTTTGAGAAGTGGGGTCCCCGGGAAATTGATATCGACATACTTTTCTATAATGAAATAATGATGAATGCTCCGCAGCTCACAATTCCTCATCCTGAAATTCCTAACAGGCGGTTTGTGCTTGTCCCTTTCTGTGATATAGATAAGAATTTCATGCATCCCGCATTGAAAAAAAATATCACTGAATTGTTACAAGAGACCAGCGATACCAGTTCAGTGGAGAAAATACGCTAAGTCTGATTCTGTTATTTTGAACCTTTCTTAGCCATTGGGGGAGTGTATATCCTGTATTCGAATCCCAACGATATGGATATGTAGTGGTTCAAGTAAAGCTTTTCAAGAGTGCTCTCAGGAATCATATAAGAATATTGTATTTTAAGATTGAGCTTAGCTTTGTCAGACAAGATAATTCTTGTCCCAATCCTTGCTGAAGCTCCGATGGTTGGAATCAAAAACCGGTTCTGGTTCTTATATGAGTCATAAAGCACATCAGGTATGACTCCTGCTTGCAGATCTGTTTTCCTGTTCAGGATTGGAAAGTAATAGTTCAAATCCAGACCTATGTAGGGCAGGAAGAGTTTCAAAAATGACCTGTTCTCATCTTGCCAGTTGAAAGGGAATGTAAAATCAAAACCTGTAGCAAAAACAGGAGTGTGGTAGGTGTCATCAGTATTGACTCGGACACTCTTATTGCTTGATGTAAGCGGATCTTTCCAATTCAGATCAAATCCTGATTTACCTGTAAGACGGCTATACTGCAGTGTGATAATAAAGGCCGTATTATAGTATATTTCAGAATAGATTCCTGATATAGGTACAGAAAACCCTTTATAAAATGCCTTTATGTCCGCGCTATGGCCCATTATATAGCCTGGGTCTCCCCCCATTCTAATCATCCCCGATGCTTGCGTCTGTATTATTACCATGGCATTTAATAGAAGGAACAGCAGTGTTTTTTTCATGTCCTCACCTTAATAGGATGTTGTCAATTAGCCTTGTTTTCCCAATATGAACAGCAACTGCAAGTAAAGACTGTTTTTTGATATCTGGCACTTCTTCAAGTGTTTCCGCATCAACAAGACTTATATAATCGATCCTATCTGTTTTTATTATACTTTCTTTAATCGATTTCCTCACAATTTTTATTATTTTTAGAGCATTTCTTTCTCCGGTTTTTACCATCCTTTTGGCAGTCTGAAGGGAAGATGAAAGGCAGAGGGCTCTCCCCCTTTCATCAGGTGTTAGGTATCTGTTCCTTGACGAAAGTGCCAATCCATCCTTGTCCCTTACGATAGGACAGGCTATGATTTTGATGGGGAAGTCCAGATCTTTTACCATTTTTTTTATCACTGTCAGTTGTTGATAATCTTTTTGTCCGAAATATGCATGATCAGGTAAGACAGTGTTGAAAAGTTTTGCTACAACTGTGGTCACACCTCTGAAATGTCCAGGTCTTGAATGTCCACACAAGGGTTCTGTTATCTCTTCAACATCAACATACGTATGGAAATTCTTGCCATAAAAACTTCCACTGTCTGGCAGGAAAATGATGTCTGCACCCATCTTCTCACATATTTCTTTGTCATTCTTGAATGTCCGAGGATATTTTGAAAAATCTTCTTGGGGACCGAATTGGAGCGGGTTGACAAAAATACTCACAACCGTAACATCATTATCATGTACTGATTTTTGTATCAAACTGGCATGACCTTCATGAAGAGCACCCATTGTAGGTACAAAACCTATTCTTTTCCCTTTTGATTTGTATTTCATAACGCTCTTTTGCATCTGCTGTGATGTGCGCAGAACCGTTAACTTACCCAATTTTCAGATCCTTGCGGATTTTATCTGTAACATCCTTGTCAAGATGGACACTTTGAATATCCTGCGGGAAAAGCCCTTTCTCAACATCTTCCTTATATTGTTTGACTGCTTTCATTACAATAGAACCTACATCAGCATATTTTTTTGCATGTTTTGGCATATTGTCTGAATCCATCCCAAGCATATCATTCAGTACAAGGACTTGTCCGTCACAGTCATTCCCTGCACCTATGCCGATTGTTGGAACTGGTATTCTTGCAGTGATGAATCCTGCAAGTTCAGCAGGGATTCCTTCCAGCACAATGCCAAAAACTCCTGCATCAGCCAAGTTTTCTGCTGCACGTATCAGTTTGAAAGCCTCTTCAGATGTCTTCCCTTGGATCTTATATCCGCCCATTCTTTTGACTGACTGGGGTGTTAGTCCTATATGGCCCATTACAGGAATGTCTATATCAATAATAGCCTTGATGATATCCAAGGTGTTGTGACTGTTCTCGACTTTCACTGCATCAGCTCCGGCTTCCTTCAAAAACCTTCCTGCATTCATGCGTGCTGTGCTGGTATCTGTCTGATAGGATAGGAAAGGCATGTCTGCAACCACCAGTGCTTTCGTACTGGCTCTTGAGACTGCTGATGTGACTGTCAGCATTTCCTGCATTGTCACGGGAAGCGTGTTTTGATACCCTAGATGCGTCATCCCATAGGAATCACCTACAAGAAAAATGTCTATTCCAGCATGATCCAATATTTTGGCAAATGTGTAATCATAGACAGTTAACATGGAGATCTTGCGTTTTCCCTTTGCAGATATGATATTTTGAATTGTTGACTTTTCCATTCTTCAAATATAATTGGATTTGTGGTAAATGTCAAAAGTAAAAAACAGTTTTAAAGTTGACTATTTCATCTAA
This sequence comes from Brevinema andersonii, assembly GCA_020722765.1. Classification (GTDB taxonomy): domain Bacteria; phylum Spirochaetota; class DYKD01; order DYKD01; family DYKD01; genus DYKD01. The sequence continues at coordinate 7,078 of DYKD01000011.1, forward strand.
ACATTATATATTTAATGAAATAATAGCTGTGGGTTTTCAATTGGAGTAAAATGATGAAAACAGTTTTAAATCTGGGTCTCATAATAATAACGATGTTTTTCTTGGCTTCTTGTGGAAGTACAACTGATAAGGGGCAGTCTATCAAATTGAATGGCAAATATTCCAAAGCTGATGTTGCTTTCTTTCAGGATTTCTATGCAGGCATGGTTCAAGCTGCTCAAAATGAGGACATTGACAAGTCTCTCGCTTTTTATTCATCTTCTTTCAAAGGGGCTTCCCCAGGTTATCTGGATAAGCTCAGGGCGAATATCCAGAGCCTATATGTCAACTATAAGAATATAACCTATGTTCCCAAGAATGTCTCACTTACTATAGAAGGTGATGATGCCATGGCATCTGATGAATATACCTATACTGCCCAGCCCGAAGCTGGCTCCAGATTCAAACCTCTTGATTATTCCGGAAAAGAACGAATTTATTGGAAGAAAGAAAATAATTCCTGGAGGATTGTAGAGTGGATTTATTTCTGACCTTAAAACATGGTTGGATGAGATTGAAACCTGCACTTCTACTGCTGTCTATTCTTCTTTTTTTTACAGCTCCCTTGTCTGCTGGTTTGAAACAATATGATCTTAAAAATGTCAATATTCCTCTTCAAGATGCAATAAAGAAAAAAATATCGGATTATACGAATTCATGGTATCAATTGTCTGATGAACAGAAAAAAACACGTAACACAGCGGGGAAAATTGCCAATGATGCTCTCTCCTTATATAAGGCAGGGAAGTTTGCCGAATCCCTTTCAAAATATGAATTAGCCTATCAGACATGGCCTGATCTTCTCGAAACACTTCCTGGATACGCAGCCACTCTGGTTGAACAGAATGATTTCACTAAAGCCATCACTTCACTGGAAAAATATCTGGACAAATATGATTCGTTGGACATAAATGCCAACAGGCTTTTAGGATTCGCTTATGTAAAAAACAAGGAGCCTGCAAAAGCATTGCCTTTCTATTTTAAGGCTGCAAAGCTGAATCCTAAAGACAAGACCATCTGGATTGAAATTGCCAATATCTATTATGAAGACGCTTCATACGATTATGCGTATGGATTGTACCAGAACGCTCTTAAACTGAATGCTACGGATCTTCGTATATATCAAGGTTTAGGAAACATCCTCCTTTTTTCAAAAGATTACGAAGAAGCAAGGAAAATTTTTGAACGTGGTCTGAAAATCGATTCTAAGAATATCAATCTAAAAGATGGTTATGACCAGGCTTCCGCTTTCATTCTTATCAGAAAGGCAGATGAGGCTCTGAAAAAAAACAAGAAGGCTGAAGCTCTCAAACTTCTTCTTCAAGCAGATTCTATAGTCTCAGGGTATTATCCACTTCTCGTCCAAATAGGAAAACTATATATTGATGACAAACAGTTCCAAAAAGCAAAACCATATTTTGAAGAAGCTTCTAGAATTCAAGCCCAGCAATATGTTCCATGGTATTTTTTAGGATTCATCAATCAGCTCGATGGTAACTTTACGGATGCTATGACTTTTTACAAGAATGCGCAGACAGTTGCTCCCAATAATCCGCAGCTTCTTACACGTATGGGCGAAATCCAGATAGAGTGGGGATTCCCGGAAAAAGCATTGGAATTCCTCAAGCGTAGTTATTACATAACTAACAGTTCTGTCCCAAATCTGACTGCCTTAGGTGTTGCTAACTATAAAATGGAAGATTACAAGTCATCTTTTACTTATTTCAGTAATGCCTCTGTTTTAGATCCAAAAAACCAGGTTGTTTGGAATTATCTTAACCGTGTGCGTTCCATGATTCTTGTTCAAGAAGGTAATAGTCATTTTGAACAGAAAGAGTACCCAGCAGCCCTGACCAGTTTCCAACAAGCTTTGAAATTTAATTCTTCTTTTACGGATGCGAGGATAAATCTCGCGAATACATATATCGAATTAGGACAGATAAAATCCGGATTGCCTATTCTTACATCCCTATATAAAGCGAATACGAATTCCTTGGTATTGATAGAGTCCTTGGCTGCGGCCTATGAAAGGAATAATCAACCTGAATTAGCTAAGCCTTTCCATGAAAAGATAGAAAGGTTGAAAGGTTCTGACCCGATGGCTTACTATAGGATTGGATTGAGCTTTGAAATCAATAACAGGCTGGATGATGCTATCAGCTCTTACCAGGAAGTACTTAAACTTGACAAAGGTTTCATAAAAGCTGAAAAGAGGTTGGCAACTGTCTATTATAAGCAGGGGATTGACGCTTACAATATAGGGAATATGGACTTGGCCTTGGATTTATTAGGGAAATCCCTTGAACATGATCCTACTAATATTGATATAGTTGCAAGAATCGCATATATTAAGGCATTCAGGGTCATTAAAGAAGCGATTTCCCATTTCAAAGCTGAAAACTATGGGAAAGCCCTTGAATCTTATCTGGCTGCTGAAAAAATTTCCGACAAGATACCAGAACTCTATTATGGTCTAGGCCAGACCTATTATGAATTAGAAGAGCCATCAAAAGCTGTTGATAGCCTTTTAAAAGCTATTGATCTCAATCCTGAAATGTTGGATGCCTACAAATTGGCTGCCGAAATCGAAAGAAGACGTGCCAATTATACTGAAGCTTCCAAGTATCTGAATCTTGCTATTGCTTTTTATCCTGTTGATCCTGAACTATATAATTCATTAGGTTATGTTTTTTTTCAGAATAATGACCTTGAAAATGCCACTGCCATGTATAAAAAAGCGATCACATTGGATCCTTTGAAATCTGATTTTCATGTGAACCTAGGACTTGTCTATTTCAAAGAAGGTCACTATGAATTGTCTGAAACATCCTTTCGTGCTGCTGATACTCTTAAACCTGGGCAAGATGATGTCTACTATAATATCGGGCTTACCTTGTATAAACAGAACAGGTTCCAAGAATCTGAACAGGCTTTCATCACTTCCATTACCATCAAGTCCGATATTCCTGACAAGTTTTTTTCTCTGGCAAGGACATTGTATTATATTGATGGCAGGATAAATGATTCCATACAGAATGCGGAAAAAGCCTTAAGCATGAGGGATGCTCCTCATTATTATTATGGGCTTGGAAAAATACTTGAAAAAAAAATGGAAACGGCAAGACAAGTGGATATTGAAAAATTCCGAGAAGCTGCCATCAATGCCTATAAGACTGTTGTATCACGTTTGCCAGATACTCAGCTTGCTTTCTGGTCCGAAGAACGTCTTAAAATCCTTTTGCAAGAAGTAAGGCTGGTCAAATTTTATGAATCTCCAGAACCTTTGAATTCCTCTGTTCTTGTTTCTGGATCTGATGTCTTTGTTGCAGGAATTTATGGAGGTCTATTTGACTTTAATCCTGATATTGAAGATGAAAGTGGAATGAAATGGGAATTCAGAAGTGATGCCCCAATAAATCACCCAATCATCATGCAGAATGAGAGCCTTTTTGTGGCAGATGATTCAACTCTCTACAGATTAGATAAGACATCAGGTGAACTGTCAGGCTCATTCAGACCTGATGCTGAAATCTCTTCTCCATTGTACCTTTCCCCTGACAATACTATTTATTTTGGTACAGAAAAAGGGAAAATTTTGGGTGTAAAGGATAATTCCTTGGTTTTTGAAGCCTTAATCGGTACTACAATAAATTCAAAACCTGTCATTTCTGGGAAAAACATCATCGTTTCAACCATCGATGGGACGGTTTATGCTGTTGATATGCAGGATTCTTCTATAAAATGGCGTTTTCTTGCTCCAGGACCAATAAAAGCTGATATACTTCTTTGGAATAACAATGTCATTGTAGGGGATCAAGAAGGGAATATCATTGCTCTTGATAACGCATCAGGTAAAATCAAATGGAAAATACGCACAGACGCACCTGTCATTAAGGCAGGGATTGTTTCAAAAAACACTCTCTATTATCCATCTGGTAACACTCTTAATGCCATAGCAGAAAATGGACAATATTTATGGAAACACATGTTCATTGAAAAGATAAGTACCTTGACACCACCAAATTCTAAAAACATGCTGTTTTTAGGTGGTGATGCAGGCGCATTATACGGTTATAATTTGGATGAAAAACGTTTGCTATGGACATATAGGATAGATGCACCGGCTTCTGGAGATTCTGTGCTAATCGCTGATAATATGGGGCTTTTCCCCTCCGTGAATGGCAGAATCTATCAGTTGGAGTTTTTACAATGAGTAATTTTGGGGTTTTTCCCAAAAAAGATATATATTACCTTAAGGAGGAGCATTCCATGGTCAATAAACTTATTTCAGGAAGTGTCATTCTGGCTGTTATCCTATTTCTTGGTAACGGAATTTCCTTGGCGAAATCCAAGGAGATTTTTATTGACACAAAAATCAAACCAACAACAAAATTTGAAGAAGCTAAGATTAAATCAGTAGCTATAATGAATTTTGATGCTAAAGACCTTCAGTTTGTAGGTGGAAGCAAGGTTGATTATGTCCGTCTAAGCAAGATGTTCGCTGATGATATAATCAAACGGATTTATACGCTTGGCAAGATTGAAGTTGCCCTAGGACAGTATGAGGATTTTGTCATTGAAACAGACATCATTGATAAGAAAAAAGGTGATTTGTATATCAATAGCTCATCATCAGAAAGAAGTGTACGATATAATTGTATACCTTTTAAGAAAATCAATGCTGTTCTTACAGGAACGCTAAACAAATATAGGGCTATTGGAGATGGTCGTGGGACATCTTTCATAAACATTACCCTGAAGCTTACTGATTCTTATGATGGGACAGTCTATTGGATTACTGAAATGGAAGGCTTTTACAAGGATGTCATTCATACGATTGCGTACACATTGAGTTCTGGGAAATATGAGGAACCTGTAGAAATCATTGATGTAGCAACAACAAAGGGCTCAAAAGCGACAAAGTCTCCTAAAAAAGAAGAGACTCCAAAGACTGAAGAGACTAAGCCTGAAGAACCAAAAGCGGATTCCCAAACAGAAGGGAATTAATTGAGGTTATCTATGGGAAACAATAAGAATCCCGGTTTATCCAGGAAAATATTTCTTCTCCTCTCATTTATCCTGGTTTTTAGTTCGTTTTTCCTGTCTTGTAATATATTCAGCCTATTCAGTAAGGTTTCCTTCTCATCGACTACCTCCTTGCTAAATGAGGCAGATATGTACTACCAACGTGCTAATTTCAAGGCTGCTATGGAGAATTACCAAAAAGTAATGGAGAAGGATCCTGAAAACAGCAAGGCTCGTCTCGGATATGTCAATTCATTTGCAAGATTACGGTTTGTTGATTTCCTTTATATAGCACAGGAAGTGAGTAAGACAAATTTCAACCCCAAGAATCTGTTGAATGACCCTATTGTCAGAGACAATGTTGTTGGAACATCCGGTGTTTTCCAAGTCTCAATAGATGTCCTCTCAAAAATTGTGAATGGTGAATGTGATGGTGCTGTGCCTGTTGATGATTTCAGTGTGAACATCCAATTAGCCTGTTCCCATCTGTTGCGTGGACTAATCTTAATAGGTGATTCTGACAATGATGGTGTCATTGCTTCCTCAAATGATCTCATGATATTTGATGATGAGGGGATGCCAACTGTTAACATGGATGTGATCAATTTTTCTAACATAATGATGAGTATGAATACAGCTGCCACAATGTCTTCACAGACGAATGGTCGGGGAGACCCTTTCGCCCTGCTTTTTTCTTTGACGACTGTTGAAGCGTTGACAAATCTTCAAACTGGATCTAATTCTTCAATGCGTTATTTTTTAGAAGGGTTACATGATTCTATAGAAGCAAGCCTATCTCTGTTCAAAGTAGCAATGACATCCATATCTTCATTTGACAATGCTGTAGCTGCTGTGAACAGGCTGGTTACAAGATATTCCTCAAGTCCGACAGTAGGGGAGATGGCTAGAAATATTTCAAAAGTCAATGATGACATACGTTATGTTTCTGACCAGATTGAAACCCCTTTCGCATCTACCTTGAACGATTTTCATAAGCAAATAACAGGTCAATTCGCATATAGTGGAAGCGTGCGTAATTTCAATCAGACTTCATTCGCAAGTCATATGGCTTCACCCGGGGGGATGATCGGTATTTTGGCAATTGGATCAAATGTATCTAAAGTCAACCTTAATGATGCAGAATCCATAGTATCCATGTTTTCAAATTTTATGACATCTGTTACAAACCCTGAGATGACAGCTATTGTTGACTACTGGATGAATTATTTCTCACAGACAAATTAACTAGGATAATCGATGATAAAAAACATCATTTTCCACATTCTTTCTTTTTTGTTGCTGGTTACAGCCTGTTTGTCTGCAGACGTGCAACCACCACTCAAATTCAATGATTCCCGTGTTATGGGTCTTGGCAATGCTTTTACTGCTGTTGCTGATGATAAGAACCTTCTATTCTATAATCCTGCAGGATTGGCAAATTACGGTAGAAAAAAGACTTCCCTGCACCAGGCATTGTTTAATCCTACAGAATGGAAACCAAGATACAGGAATCTAGGTGAGTTGAATATTTTTTCATCTGAAATCCGGGTCTATAACAACATCACCCAGGATTATGTGGACGCTGTCCAGACATTGTTTGATCTTGGTATTGTTCCTGTAAGTCCAGCTACGTATAACTCAGGTATTTCAAATTATAACAACATATACCATTTCAGTCCTTTTCTCACTGGTTTGTTAGGTTTGCCAGAACTCAAATTCTTGGACAGTAACGCTACAAACCTAGGGTGGGGGAATTTGACCTATTCCCAATTGTCCAATTTTAATGATGCTTTCAACAAATTGACCCAGTCAGCAGTCAGTTTTTCTTTAGATACGACAATCATGTCTTACATAAACCGATTCTTCGGTTTTGGTTTTTTTACAACAACTGATATGGCCATGATTTTTGGGCTTCAAGGAATTTTACCGGATATCAGGACAAGGATACACCAGGATGTTATATGGCTTGGTTCTTTCGGCATGAACTGGCCAAGTATGAAGCGGTTGAGTGTGGGGGTGACTTATAAGCACTTCCATAGACTTTATATCAATATGGATAATATCAATGATTACATTGACTTTTCATTGTTTATGGAAGAGAACTCCTCCATTTTTTCAGATATTTTAAAAGAAGCCTCAGCGCATCCTCAAAGCAGTGCTTGGTCGGGCTTGGAGTTTGACAAAGTTTTGCCAGATTCTGTATTCCTTGGAACTGGTAATGGCTTTGATCTGGGTGCTATGTATAAATTGAAACATAACCTCAATGTAGGTCTCCAGATTAGTGATGTCTATACAAGAATCAGGATGTGGGATGGAAAACAGTCTGCCTTTATTCCCATAAACGCCAGTGCAGGTATTGCATGGAAGCCTGATATAAGTCTTTGGGGGCTTTTTGAAGAGCCTCTTTTGGCAATGGATATCGATGACATGTTTTTTCAGCAGAATAGCAATTTTTGGATGAAGCTTCATGCTGGAGCTGAATTCAAGATGTTATTCAAAATTATCAATCTCAGAATGGGTATCAACCAGGGTTACATCACTTATAGTGGTGGTATTGATTTGTCCTTATATGTCTTAAGTAAGATTCCTGTATTAAAATGGTTTAGGCCTGATTCTGTCTATTTCCCTCAGTTCAATCCCAATAAGAAGGATTTTCTTGAAAGGAATCCATGCTGTTGTATGATGACAGGATTGCTTGCGGTTGTTACTTATGCACATTTGAAGGTAGATTTCCTGAGTTATACACGTGAATTAGGTTCCTATGCGGGTGCTATCCCTGACAGGCAACTTTCCATCAGAGCTAGCCTCTCATATTCATATTAGGGAGAAATTTCCAGAAACCATTTAGTCTTCGTTTACGATTTGTCATTTAATCATCTCTTTTTCTTTCCTGTTTTTTCCTGTTTTTGCCGATATATTCATGGTACAACCTATTTTATTACATACAGGAGTCATCCATGAAATATGTCACACCAGAAACACTCAAATCCGAAATCATGAAGAATTTCAAGTCATTCCTTTCCCAAAAAACAGAGACAGAGCCTGCAAACCTCAGGATCCGAGACATAATGAAATCACTCGATGAGTAATTGACGTTATTATGATTGAAACGTTCTGCAATTTCTGTAAATCAAAGGATAATTTCCAGGTTATAAGATCCGAAGAATTCAGGTATGTGAAATGCAGGAAATGTGGGCTGGTCTACCAGAACCCTCAACCTGATTTCAAGCACCTTAAGTCCAAGGTTTATGTTGACAAATACTTCCAATATGAGTTACGTAATGAAACAAATTTTGTCAATCTTATGGAACTCAACCTTCGTGACTTGGGCTTTCATGACCTTTTTAATCTAAACAGGATAGAGGGGAAAAAATTCCTTGATATCGGTTCAGCGACTGGACTTCTACTTTCCAAAATGAGAAAAAAAGGGTGGGATGTAGAAGGTGTCGAGCTCACAAAACGTTCAGCGTCCTATGCAATAAGCAAATATAAGGTTAAAGTGCATAATAAGACTTTAGAAAAAGTAGGATATAAGAGCGGAACGTTTGATGCGGTCCATATGTCTCATGTCATAGAACATGTGCCTGATCCTAAAGAAACCTTAAACGAGATTTACAGGATCCTTAAAAAGGGCGGTTATTTTGTCATTGTAACACCTAATATTGACAGTTTTCAGGCACGTATATTCAATGCAAAATGGAGATCAGCACATAAGGATCATCTTACACTGTTTTCCATTAAAACACTTAAAAAATATCTAAAAAATTCAGGATTTAAAATTATAAGACAATTCTCATATGGTGGACTGGCTAAAGGACTTCCTCCTGAATTCCTTAAAAAACCTATTGATACTTTGGTCCGGATTTTGAATATAGGCGATGTGATGGCTTTCCTCTGTAAAAAATAAACGTTGTCCCAAATTTACCCTTCTCTTTTCTCCAGCGGGGCATGCCCCGCTGGAGGTGAAATCATAGAAGCAGATAAGAACATGAAAATGATGTCGTTTATCACATTGTAACTAACAGGGGGACATTATCAAAAAATAATCATTCAATCATGCAGCACCAGACTCTTCCATGCCGTACATTTGTCCATACCTGTCCAAGACCCTGAATTGTATGGCTTCACTGAGATGATAGATATTCAGGTCTTCCGCATTGTCCAAATCCGCAATCGTCCTTGCCACTTTCAGTATTTTGAAGTATGCCCTTAAGCTTAATCCCAATTTCTCTATGGTTTTGTTAAGGAATGACTGCATTTCTGGTGTCAATTTACAGTAAGAATAGACATCATCATTGGAAAGCTGTGAATTGAATCTTACGCCGTTTTTACTGTTTCGCTCTTTCTGTTTCTGAACCGCGGCATTAATCCTTTCCTGCATGGATTTTGATGAGTAGTAATCATCCCGTTCCTTGGTATTCAGACGGGAAACATCAACACGTGGTACATTGACATGGATATCGATTCTGTCCAGTATAGGTCCGGAAATTTTCTGGTAATATTTCTGTATGGATAACTGCGAACAGGTGCAAGCCCGTTTCTCATCTCCTAGAAAACCGCAGACGCACGGATTCATAGCTGCCACAAGCAGGATATTCGCAGGGAAAGCGATTGTTCCTGAAACCCTTGAAATTGTGATCGACCTGTTTTCCAAAGGTTCCCTAAGGGCTTGAATGACGTTCTTATTGAATTCAGGAAACTCGTCAAGAAAAAGCACGCCATTGTGAGCCAATGAAATCTCGCCACAACGGATATTTGTTCCGCCACCAATCAAGGCAGGTTCAGAAGAACTGTGATGGGGATCCCTAAATGGACGTTTTGTAATGAAATATTTTTCCTCATTCAGCAATCCTCTGGAACTATATATCCGGGTCGTTTCCAAAGCTTCCTCGAAAGTCAATCCTGGCATGATGCCTGGAATACGTCCTGCAAGCATAGTCTTACCAGAACCTGGAGGACCTATCATGAGGATATTGTGTCTTCCTGCCACAGCCACCTCTATAGCACGTTTCACCTCGTGTTGTCCAATGATATCACTGAAATCTTTTATCGTATCTATAAAATCATTGTTTTCTTTTATGATTTCCTCATATTCCCTAACAGGGGAAATTGTTTTTTCCTGTTCGCCATTCAAGATGGCAGCCACTTCCTGCAAAGAAATGACTGGAATGATATTGATCCCATTGATTATTGAGGCTTCTTTTCCATTTTCTCGCGGGACAAATATATTTTCAATGCCCAGTTCCTTGGCCTTAAGGACAATAGGTAAGACCCCTTCAGCTTTCTGTATTAGACCATCCAGGGAAAGTTCTCCAATAAAAAGGTTCTGTGTTTCATCAAATTCCCCAATGAATCCAGCAGTTTTTAGAATACTGATAGCAATAGCCAGATCAAGAAATGAACCTGTTTTTCTTACATGTGCAGGTGCCAGGTTTACAGTCACCCGTCCCATAGGGAACTTGAATCCTGAATTGATTATTGATGATTTGACCCTGTCTTTGGCTTCTTTTACAGCATTATCAGGCAGACCAATCATATTGAATTTGTTAAGACTTCGTTTATAAATATCTGTTTCTACATGGATTAACGCCCCATCAATACCCTCTGTAATAGCTGAAATGACCTTACATATCATTTTTTTCTCCTTCGTGTTTAAATCTTTAGATATATAACAACTTGTATACAAAAAATGTCCTGAAAACAAACTTTTTTTGGGAAAACAGGAGTAAAAAAGAGTATATTTATGATGAGAGGTGATTTCATGGATGATACATCCAGTCAGAACAAACAGGTTATCAAATTTAAGACATCAAAACTTACCAAGGACGAAGAGCAGAAATATACAGAAACTTTGCAGAATTACCTCGCCACATTCAATAAAAGCGACTTGTTCCAACCATTGGAATATAGCCTAAAAGAGATCCTGGAAAATGCGAAAAAAGCGAACCTGAAAAGGATTTATTTCACTGAAAAGAAACTGAACATCAACAATATAATGGATTATGAGAATGGGATGGTCCAATTCCGGGATGAAATGAGTGTGAATTTAGAGCATTATGAGAACCAGCTTGAAAAGTTCAACCTCTATGTAAAACTCTTCTATTATGTGAAGGAAAATGACATCTATATAGATGTCATCAATAATACCAAGATTTTGGATGAGGAATATTCACGGATTACAGAACGGATCAGAAAAGCTCATTCTATCCGAACCTTGGCAGAAGCTTTCATGCAGTTTGAAGATGATTCTGAAAGTGCAGGTCTTGGTATCATAACCATCATGCTGATGATGCGTAAGTTAGGTCTTCCTGACAACAGTTTCAATGTTTTCAGGTTAGAAGAAAAAGGGGAGACACTGACTCGTCTTAAAGTGCCTCTTAATGCCATTACTGATACACAGGCAGAAGACCTGGCAACCAAGATTGCTGAAGAAATCGACATGATACCGAAATTTCCTGATAATATCAGGGAATTGGAAAAGATGATTATTGATCCAGAAATCCATTTTGCAGAGCTCTCAAAAGTAATAATGCGGGATCCAGGGGTTACGGCAGATCTTTTGAAGATAGTCAATTCTGTGCAGTTCATGTTGCCCAACAAGGTGAGTAATATCAACCAGGCTGTGGCCTTGATCGGTAAAAAAGGACTACGGGATCTTCTTTACTCGTATGGAGCTCAGAAGATCATGAATGAAAAATATAACACACTGCAATCCTTCTGGGTTCATTCTTCCAAGACAGCTTTTTATGCATACTCGCTCGCACGTAATCTTCGACTGACACAAATCATTGATGATGTCTATGTTGCTGGAATCCTTCATGATATTGGAAAAATCATAATCAATTATTTCACACCAGGATTGCTTGACAAACTCCGTTCTTTCTGCAAGGAAAAAGGGCTTACTGTCAATTTTCTGGAGGACTTATCAATAGGGTTTTCTCATGCAAAAATCGGTTCAATGGTCGCCAAAAAGTGGCTTGTTCCTGAACATGTTGTTTCTGCCATTGAATTCCATCATACCCCGCTTCTAGCTCCAGAAAAGAACAAATTGCTTGTTTTTACTGTCTATACTGCAGATTTTATGATTGGCATGGAAGAAGGAACAAAGGATTTCAATGATTTCCATCTGGATGTGTTGTCAGGTCTGAATATTCCAAATATTGATTCATTTAAATTGTTATGGAGCAAGATTCAGAAACTTTATAAGGAACAGGAAGAACGTTTTAAATAAGATTTTTTCGGGAATAGGGGAGCGGATCCTCTTTTTTGGCGATTTTGAACCCTTTTAATCTTAATTGACAACTGTCACAGATTCCACACGCTTTCCTGCTTTCGCCATAACAGGACCAACTCAATTCAAAGGGGACTTTTAATCCAATCCCCTTTTTTACGATACTGGCCTTTGACATGTTGATGAGTGGTGTCTCAATCTTTATGCCTGATCCAGGTTTGGTCCCTTCTTTTATCAGTTGATTGTAAGCCTTGTAGTAGCTTTTCCTGCAGTCAGGATATCCTGAACCGTCCTCTTCAACTGCACCTATGAATATCCTTTTTGCGCCAATCACTTCTGCCCAAGAAACAGCAATAGCTATGATATTACTGTTTCTAAAAGGTACATAGGTAATGGGGATTTTTTTTGAAGGTTTGGCATGTCCCTTTGGAATGGAAAGGTTCCTGTCTGTAAGCGCAGAACCGCCGATTTTTGAAAGATGGGAGATGTCGATCACAAGCCGGTTTTGGATTTTGTAATGGTTACAGATGTCATGGAAAGCCTTGAGTTCACGTTTTTGAGTGCGTTGCCCATAGTTCACATGTAATGCTGATACGTCATATTTTTTTCTAGCAATGGCAAGTGTTACAAGACTGTCCATACCTCCAGATAGGAGTGTGATGGCTTTCTGCATTGAGGAATCTCCTGGAAAGTAAAAAAATGAGCCTGGCGCGAATTGAACGCGCGACCTCAGGATTAGGAATCCAGCGCTCTATCCACCTGAGCTACAGGCTCATTAAGGTTTGAATATAAACAAAAAAAAAGGTTCTGTCAAGTAAATGGCATAGTTTTGACAACTTGCATTATTATCCTTATTATAACACTCATGAATAAGATACTGTTTCTAATAGCCTTCGTGTGTCTGCCAATATTTCTTCAAGCTCAGGAAATCATGCTCCCTGACGATATCCAACCTGGAATGAAAGGATATGGGCTTACTGTTTTTCAAGGTGATAAAATTGAAAGATTTGATGCTGAAATACTGGGAGTCATGAAAAATGTACGTACAAAAGGGGATATCATATTGGCTCGTCTGGCAGGAGGTCCACTCGAAAAAACCGGTGTTATTGCAGGGATGAGCGGTAGTCCAGTCTATATAAGCAACAAGCTTATTGGAGCTGTGGCTTTCTCTTGGGCTTTTTCAAAGGAACCTATTGCAGGCATTACACCTATAAACGATATGTTAGGCGTTTTGGACTATCAAGCTCCAACAAATACTTTTAAAGATCCTGAATTTTATAAAAAATATGATGTTGAGAGGAAAACTGAAAAACGCTCAACCCAAGGCGGTTCATTGGAACGTATCTCAACGCCTCTTGTTTTTAGCGGTATTGACGACCGTCTTTTGGCATCATTAAAGGATTACTGGAATGATGAAGGATTCATTCCTGTGCAGGGAGGCACCTCTGCCATATCTACATTTGATCACAACAGGGAGAATCTCTTTTTGCCAGGTTCAGCTGTGGCAATCAAACTAGTCACAGGAGACCTGAATGTCAGTGGAGTAGGGACAGTCACTTATAAAAAGGATGACAGGATCCTGATTTTTGGTCACAGGATGTTTTTTAGAGGAGCATGCAACTATCCCATAGGTACGGCCAATATCATCTCTGTTTTTCCTGGATATCAGCTTTCCTTTAAAATTGCATCAGCAGGTGAGACTTTTGGCGTGACTGAACAGGATAGGGAATATGCGGTTTCCTGCAGGATTGGTCCAGAACCAAGCATGGTTCCAGTCAAGGTCGTCCAGCATTATTCTGGAAAGTCAGTCGAATATAAATACAATATCATAGATGACTATCTCTATTTTCACAGTTATTTGGCTACTTGCATAGCAAATTCAATAATCCATGACAAGGCACCACTCGAAAAAAACAGTTATTTCATTAAAATGAAAGTCACTCTCAGTGATGGGAATATTGTTGAATGGAAAAACATGTATTCAGAGCTTACTACCTCAGTCAACCTGATGAGTACGCTCATGGATCTCAGTAGACCAATCATACAAATCATGCTTAACCAGTTCAAATCCGTATCCATACGAAGCATAGATGTGGAAATTGACCAGTCTGACAGGATCAGTGTGGCAGTTCTTAAGAATATGAGGCTTAACACCGCAGGGGACATCTTTCCTGGAGATGAGATTTCCCTTACCCTGACAATGGCCAATTATCAGGGTGCTGAATGGACGACCAACGTCTCTGTCCAATTGCCATCTCACCTCACACCAGGGCCTGTCATGCTTTTTGCTACAAGTGGCAGGGAAGACAGGATGGGAGATGAGATTTTAGCATCTGCAGCCATGATTCCACGGACATACGAACAGTTGCTTGATAGTGTTGAAGAGTTCCCTATGAACAACGAGATTGTGATTTGGGGAGTGACTCGTGAGCCTGGTTTGGTCATCAATGGTGAACGGTTCCATAACCTCCCTCAATCCCGCTTTTCTGTAATGAAGAATGACAAGGAAGACTCGTCAGCCTCAATGGTGATGCGGTTCAGAAAAAAAATCCCCACAGGACATTATATCTTTGACATGAGAAAACTTATGATCAATGTGAAAAGTCCTAAATTCTGGAGAGAATGATGAAACTGACAACACGGTCCTTGATTTATCTTTTACTATGTTTCCAATTTCCCCTTTCTGCTGTCACAACAAAATATGTGGAACATAATTCCTATTTCCAGTTTGTGGGAGGCCAGTTTAACGGAATTTCACTGGATGACCAAGGATTTCTTCTTCTTTCTCCTTCCTTCAACTCTATCCATGGCTTCTCTGAAAGTTTTGTCTGGAAAATGGCAGAGACTTCCAAGGGCGATATTCTCTGTGCCACAGGAAACGATGGAAAAATCAGAATCATATCAGGAACAAATTCAAAGGTCTTCCACAGCTTCGAATCAAGCCAAGTTACTGCCATTGCCATAGACAAGGATGATACGGTCTATGCAGGGGTTTCCCCTTCGGGAACAGTTTACAGGATTTCAGCAGATGGGAAAAGTTCGAAAGTCCAC
Organism: Brevinema andersonii; assembly: GCA_020722765.1. GTDB lineage: Bacteria > Spirochaetota > DYKD01 > DYKD01 > DYKD01 > DYKD01. The sequence goes on from DYKD01000011.1 coordinate 22,424, forward strand.
CTTATTTCCGAATCAAGCCACATTTGGGATTTGAAAATCGATTCCAAAGGGAATCTGTTTGTGGCAGCAGGGGATGATGCGCAACTTTTGAAAGTGGACAGGGCAGGAAAGAAAGAATCAGTATTCAAACCTGCTGAAGGGAATTTTGTGAGTCTGGCGATTGATAAGCATGACAACGTCTATGTCGCAGGAGCTGATAGCGGACTTGTCTATAAGGTGACTCCCTCAGGGGAAAAGAGTGTTGTTTTCGATACGGGAAGCCAGGAAATCACAGCTATCGAAATAGATACAGCAGGAAACCTTTATGTAGCCACAAGTCCTGGTGCAAGTTCCCAGCTTTTTGTAAAACCGCAGGAACAGAAACAGGAATTGAAACCTCAGGCTACCTCCATTTTTGAAGAAGAAAAATTCACATCCTTCCAGACTAAGAAAAAAGCGATGAATACGGTCTATAAGGTAAATTCCAACCTTGATTTTACAAAGATTATTGAGTTGGAAAATATCGTTTTTCTCTCACTTGTGAAAGATTCTGATGACAATATCTTTGTTGGATGTGGTAATAATGGTGATATTTTCAAGATTTCCAAAGATGAACTTGTCACAAAAATATTCAATATTGACTCTTCCCAGGTGCTTTCCCTCCTGATTTCCAAAAAAAAGAGACTTTATGCAGGAACTGGAAATCTCGGCAGTGTCTACATGGTTGACCCGGTATATGCGAAATCCGGTTCCTATTATTCGGAAATAATTGATGCAGGCTTTCTTGCCGTCCCAGGTAGCCTTTCCTGGGTTGCTGAAACTCCCCCTGGTACTTCTGTGAAGTTCCAGACGCGTAGTGGCAATTCCAGCATACCAGACCCTTTCTGGAGTCAATGGTCTGATGATGTTACGATTCCTGGGAAATCAATACAAAGCCCACGAGCCAGGTTTTTTCAGTATAGACTGACACTTATGTCTGAAAAAAACAACAGCACTCCAAAAGTCACTTCCATAAACCTATCCTACAGGCAGAACAATCAAAAACCTGTCATTCAATCTGTAAATATGGAGTTCCCAGGGGAGAAGACAGACCCCAAAAAGATTACCAAAATCAAGCAACCTTTGGCTAAGAATGAAAGGCGGCTTTACTGGGAAGCTACGGATCCAAACGAGGATGAGCTTCTCTATTCAGTTTTTTTCAAGGATCAGGCTTTCCCCCAATGGATGCTTCTCAAAGATGGGATCAAGGATACTTCTTATGTTTTTGATTCACTTGTTCTTCCAGATGGGTATTATCATTTCAAAGTTGTAGCATCAGATATGCCTTCAAACACTGTGGAAGACGCCCTATCCGCAGAGATCTCAACATCCCTGCTTGTGATTGATAACGCTCCGCCTGCATTGCAAAATGTCAAGGTTGAAAAGCAGGGTGAGAGTAGAGTTAAGATATCTGGAACGGCAGCAGACCTGTTTTCTGATGTCCAATCAGTGGAATATTCCTATAACACTTCAAGTTGGGTCTTTATTCTTCCAGAAGACAGGATTTTTGACTCAAAAACAGAAGTTTTCTCGTTTGCTATGGATCGAACCAAAGGCATGGAAATATTGATATTAAGGCTTACAGACAAAAACGGTAACAGCGTTACATACAAGGTCAAACTTTGATATTTTTGTGTTTTTTTTTGAATTGATATTATATTATAATTATGAAAGTCAAAGTAGAACTGAAAAATTTCGCCTTAGACACAGCTTTACAAGAACCAATTGCAGTCATGAAGGAATCAGGTGGAGAGCGTATATTACATCTTCCATTGAATGCTTTTGATCTGCCAAAAATACTATCTCTCCATTACAAGGTCCGTGAGGACAAGCATGACTTGCTCCACATCATTCATCGGATGCATAACTCCAATCTTGTCAAACTTTTAAAAATCAGGATTTTCTATAAAAATGGGCTTTCCTGCATAGTCACATACAGGGTCCTTTTCCTTTTTTCAAGAAAATTCCTGCTTAACACGTCAGAAGCCCTTCTTCTTTCCCTAGTGACAGAAGTTCCTATTTATGTCTCTGATAACGTCTTTCATGCTATAAAACATGATCAGCAGAAGCTCTCCCCCTATGACGCTGTCAAATTCAAGGAAGTCCTGGAAAAATGGGACCCAGGCAAAGCGGATGCCAATATCCAATGAAACAGATTGTCATCCTTTCCGCTCTTCTCATATTCATCCTTCAGTTTTTTATTCATGCAGAACTGAAACTTCCCTCCGAACCAGTGGCACCGTCCATTGCAGAACCTCCTTCAGATGTAACTCTTGCATCTTCTAAAAAGACCTATCCTTACAAGGTTTCTGTCATCATGGGAAACGGGAAAACCAACGTTTATACGATTTCCCTCCCAGATAATGAGATGACTTTTATTTCAGAAAAAAACGGAGGAAATAGCAAAGATACGATCTCATTCACAAACCTCCTCAAAGTCGATTTTCTCAGGTGGAAGGGATATTCACAGAAAGACGGAAGCACGATCTTTTATCCCATTAAGACAAGGATTACACTCAAGGATGATTCCTATTTTGATTGCGCTTATTACATAGAAGAATTAGGAAAAATCCCAAGCAAGACCTGGAAAGGCGAATCAACACTTTACTCCTATTTTTATGAATACAGGGTAAAAGGCATTTGGAAGAATTCAGGCCGCAAGGAACTTTCGTATCCCGAAACCCATCCTCCAGCCCAATGCCTCAAATCCATTCTCTTCTATCAATAAAGACTTGAATCAAAATCCTCTAAGTGATGCCACATTCAACAACAATCTCAAAGAAACGTCCCATATTTCAAATCTCGCAAGGAATATCCTTTTATGTTAACGGTATCCGTACGCTTTCCTCAATTTTTGACAATCAACATAACAAGTATTATCCTTAACAATCCTATATCAAGATGAGGTTCGATGAAATTCCAATCATTCATAGCTTTCAGATATCTCAGATCAAAACGACATAAAAGATCGGTCTCATTTATCTCTCTGGCCACTTTTACAGGGATTACCATAGCTGTCATGACCTTGATTGCTGTGCTTTCAGTGATCAACGGATTCCAAGAGACCATACGTGACAAGATTATCAATATGGGATTTCATGTCTATGTGACCTCCTACAAGATGGACGAGTATATTCCGGAATATAGGAAGATTGTCAAACAGATTGAAAATATGGGGGAGGGCTATTTTGCAACTCCTTTTTTCAAAGGACAGGTCCTGGTCAGGTCAACTGGACAAAGAGTGATGGCAGCAGACCTGCAAGGTGTTGAACCTGACGTCTATGCCAAGGATCCAACACTCAAAAAAGCTGTTAGCATTGTGGAAGGGGATTTTAACTTGGATAGCAGGTCTGTTCTCATAGGACAGGAACTTGCGAAATTCCTAGCTCTTAATGTAGGGGATTCATTGGAAGTGATTTCACCTGAAGGGAAAAAAGCACCACTTACAGGAATGCTGATTCCTGAAACAAAGACTTTGAAAGTGAAAGGGATATTCAAATCAGGACATTATGAGAATGATATGAAAGTCATTTTTGTTTCCTTGAAGACAGCTCAGGATCTTTATAACAAACCAGACCAAGTCTGGGGAATTGGTGTGAAAGTGAAGGATTTTTTCAAGGCAGATAGCGCTTCGTTGGACATCAAGAGGAAATTGGATTACCAGTTCCATACATTCAGCTGGATGATGTACAATAGGAATTTTTTTATAGCTCTTAAGAACGAAAAAGCGATTATGGGGTTCATCGTTTTTCTTATCCTGCTGGTAGCAGGATTTAATATTGCAAGTAGCCTGGTCCTTCTGGTCATAGAAAAACGCCGTGATATCGGAGTCTTGCTGGCCATGGGAGCTGATCATAATAAAGTGAACTCCATTTTCCTGCTTGAAGGAATGATGCTTGGTGGGACTGGAGTCATTCTTGGTACTATCACAGGGCTTCTTGTCAGTTTCAATATCGAACGTATTTTCTGGTTGGTTGAAATCATAATCAACTTTTTCCTTTCCCTTTACAGGGGTGTCTGTTCTCTTTTGAAAATCTATGTGGATACAGGACATTTCTCCATACTTGCACCAGATGTCTATTATCTTGAAAAGCTTCCTGTTTCTGTGCATGCTTCAGAAGTGGCCTTGATCGCAGCAGGAGCCCTCCTGATTTCATTTCTTTCTGCATGGTTGGCTGCACGCCAGGCTTCTTCTGTGGATCCAGTGGAGGCTATCCGCTATGAATAACAATCTCCCCATACTCTCCTTTGAAAACCTCACGAAACAGTACCAGAATACTACACAAGATATTTGCGTCACTGTCTTTACAGGATTATCCATCACTGTGGAACAACCTGAAATTATAGCTGTCATGGGTGAGTCCGGGTCCGGGAAAAGCACGCTCCTCAATCTCCTTGGAATGCTCGATATGCCTACGGAAGGAAAAATCACTTATGCAGGGAAAAACTATTCTGATATCAGAGATAAGTCCGCTTTTAGAAGCCAGAATATTGGGTTCATCTTCCAGAATCACATGCTTTTGGATGATTTTACAGCTTTGGAAAATGTCATGATTCCCTTTCTCATCAGAAATGAGAATTTCAGGAAAGCGAAGGAGAAAGCTGCGTTTTGGTTGAATGAAGTAGGGCTCTCCCACAGGATGCATCATAAACCAGGAGAAATGTCTGGTGGTGAAAACCAGAGAACTGCCATTGCACGTGCTTTGATTAATGATCCACCCCTCATATTGGCTGATGAACCTACTGGGAATCTGGATTTTGTGAACCAAGAAAAGATCAATGATCTTTTTATTGAAATCAACAGGAAATACGACAAACTGGTTTTTATTGCAACGCATAATGAAGGATTTGCCTCCAAATGCAAGTCCTTGTATCAATTCCAAGAAGGGAAACTGGTGAAAAAAAGATGAAAACAAGGTTTCTGGTTGCATTCTTATGTCTGATTCTCCCTGCAATCCTTTTGCATGCGGATAACCTACAGGAAGCGAATAAGCTCTATGAACAGGGCAACTTCGCATTTGCATATAAGCTTTATACTCAAACATTGCAGGACAAGCCCGATCATCCTGACAAAGACCTTATAACCTACAAAATGGCTGTTTGTCAGTACAAAATGGGAAATCTTTCACAGGCAGAAGCTCTTGCAAACGTCTTTTTAAGGAAGTTTTCAATAAGTGCTTACAGGATAAACACAGTCTTCCTGATAGCAGACATAGATTTAGCCAAAGGAAACCAAGTATCTGCTTTACGTAAGTATTTCAAGGCCATCAAGAAATATCCAAAAGCCCAGGAATCGTTCGAAGCCAAATTCAAAGTGGCACAAATCTATATAGATTTGGACAGACCTGAAGAAGCTGAAAAAGTCTATTCTGACGAACTAAAAAAGAACCCAAAACCAGACAACCTGATAAGATTGTATTATGGGATGGGGCAGATGTACGAGTCTAACGATAATTTTCCTCAGGCTCTTGCAAGCTATAAGAAATGTGTTATGACGGTCACTACAAATATTGGAATAACAGCAAATGCTCAGTATAGGATAGCTGATATTCTTATGAAGACAGGTGAATATGCTGAGGCGTATAACAGGTATGTCCAGATTGCGAACAATTTCCCACAATTTTTTGATAAAAACGATCTTCAATACAGGAAAGCCTATAGCCTTCAGATGACAGGGAAGCTGGATGAGAGTCTTAATCTCTATAAAGAGCTTCAAGTCAAGGATGTTAGCAGTATGGCCCAGGTTTCCCTTCGAATCATAGAAATACAGCTCTTAAAAGGGGATACAAACCAAGCTTTAAGCCAAATTGAAGTACTAATGACAAATGATGGAATAAATGAGAATATCAGGCAGTCCGTTATTGAGAGAAAGGCTCGAATCCTGTTCTCCCGTTCTCAGTTCGACAAAGCTCTCCAGCTCATTTCTTCTCTTTCCAACAGGGAATTGGCTCTCCTTATTTCAGCTCAAGTCTATTTTCAAAAGAACAACTTCGCAGAAGCTCTTAAAAGTTTAGTAGCTTATGAGAAAGACTTCCCTGATTCGGACAATATGGACAAGGTTCTTTTCCTGACAGGCAAGATATACTATTCCTTATCCAACTTTGACGAAGCTATTCCAAGGTTCAAATCCATTTATGAAAAATACCCATCCTCGCAGTACTGGGATTCCAGCCTTTTTTACATGGGGCTGTGCCAAAAGGCCTTATCCAGATATGACGATGCTCTTGTCACATTTAACCGCCTTGCTGACCTTACAAAAGACACAGCCCTTAAAGCTGATGCCCGTCATGAGATTGCCATGGTCTATTATGCCAAACAGCGTTATAAGGAAGCAGCAGACCAGTATTCACTTCTTGCGAAGGAATATCCTGACAGACGGGGGATTTTCCTTTTCAATACTGGCGAATCCTATCTCCGTATGGGCTATACAAACGCTGCTATGGAGCAATTCCGTTCATCACTTGTTGATTCCACATCACAACCTGTCATTTCAGACATCTACACACGGATCAGGAATCTTCTTGTCATGCAACGGAAATTTAATGACCTCATTAAGATTACACGACACGCTCTCACAAACAGCATTAAGTCTGATTTGATGGTTCAGACCTTGATTACAAGCAGTTATGAACAGGGGTTATGGCAGGATTATCTGACTGACCATTTCAGGTTTTTTGATTCTGTCAAAGATGTCAATATCAGGACAAAGCTTTCACTTCTCCATGCGAAATATCTTTACAACAACATGCTCTATCAGAATGCAGTTGACCTTTACAAGTCTCTTATTGATGACAGCAGGATAGCTCACCTTGTAGGCGGGGAAGCCTTATATGAGATTGGGATGTGCTATCTCAATATGAATGATATCCAGAACGCTGAAACCTATTTTTCTAAAGCCTTGGATTCCAAAGACCTTCCTGAATCAATCAAAATTGACATCCACAACCAGAATGCGCTCTATTATTACAAGAACAGGAATTATCCAAAAGCACGTTTCCATTTTTCAAACCTTGACCTTAATTTTCCATCAGATCCGAACAGGATCCAGACCTTGTACTGGATAGGGATGTGCTATTTCAATGAAAAAGAGATGGATAGGGCACTCTCATTCTTTGAAAAAGCTTCAAAAGAACAGGAAGACTCTCCAATCATGGATCAGTTGTTGCTCAGGATAGGAGATGTCTATTTCGAACTAGCCAACTATGCGCAAGCAGCCCTCACATATAAGCAGATTCTTTCACGCTTCCCAAAATCTGGCGCTCTCATTCCTGCAAAATTGAAACTCGCCCAATGTTATGAAAGGCTTAACAATCCTGAAGAGGCGCAGAAAATCCATCAGACTGTGAGTGGAACAAACATGGGGGAGAACCCGTCTCTTTTCCCGTCCTATTTCCAGATGGCTCTCCTGCTCATGAAAAACAATGACTTTTCCAATTCCCTCCGCATTCTGGACATCCTTGAACAGAAACAGTTCCAATATGCTGACACACTCTATTATCAGGCTTCAATCCTCAGGATGACTGAAAACTATCCTGCTGCCATTGAAAAATATATCAAAATCATTTTCAACAAGTTCGAAGGATATCTGGCTGAATCCCTCTATTACATGGGATACTGTTATGAACAGACAGGGGACAAATCCAAAGCTCTTGACTATTATAACAGGACACAGACCTTTTATCCGGGTACATCCTGGGCTTCCATGGCTCTCATCAAATCAAGAAAATTAAAATAACGGACAGGACATAATATGAAGAAACCATTTTCACTGGCTATCATTTTACTGATGGTTACCAGACTAAATGCAGCCCCTATCAGCATCCCTGATGTTGATGTACGACCTGACTCTATTGGAATCACGAACAAGACAAGTCTCATCAATACAACAAAAGATTCCCATGTTTCCAACCTTCTTAAAATCAACCCTTCTTTTCAGCTTGATTTCAACAATGACAAGGAAGGCGCTTCTCCTGTCCGCGACCCATCAAAGAACACTTGGACCACATACTTCCAGCTTCTCTACGGACTTTACGATCATCTTGATACGAGCCTTTTTGCCGCAGCTTTCTCAGAAATCCAGTACTGGCAGATCGATGTGAAGAGGGACAAACACGATTCCTTTGATTGGAACAAGTTGAAAGTCTTCAATTCCAAGAACAGCCGTGACAGCATGAGCCTTTCCCATAACCTCACAGCAACCCGTTTTTCCATGCGCAATATGATAGGGTATGACACCTCTGAATATGGACTGCAATCGAATCCTGACTTCAGCTTCGCTCTCAGTAAACGTTTTGAATCCCGCAATACAGGGAAGTTCTCCTTTTCAGCAGTCCAAGATGCTTCCTTGAACCTGGATTATGAATATGTCCTGAGAAAAGTGGGCAGTTTTTCCAACGAAACAATTTCTGAAAAGCAAGCTGTCAATACAAAACTTGCAACTGACATTTTTGCAAATGACGCTTATGCGTTTTCTGGAGAGGTTGAGTGGTATTACCAGAATCTGGGAATCCCACAGTTCCTGTTAGATTCCCATTCACTCTCTGCATCCTTAAAGAACGAATTTTCAGAATGGAATTCATTCAAACTGACGCTGCAGGCAGGTATCCATTACCAGAAGATACTTCATTTCATAGGTGATATGACTCTCGCATATATACCATCAGATTTCTTTTACATTGACCTTTACGCTAAGCGCACCATCAAAGACAAGATGAATTCCGAACTTATGGAAAAGTGCGTCTATCTTTTCCCTCCACAGTTTCTTTTCCCTTTAGAAATCAGCACTGCAGGAGGAGCGGATTCCCATCTTCTTTTGGCTTCCAGATTCAAGATTGATACAGGAATTTCGTACAATTCCTATTCAGAAAAAATCCTTCTCGACAGCATGAGAAACAGGCTCTATATACCGGATTTCACATCTTTGGATACTGTGGATGGCAATCTTTCCATCCGTATGCTTCTGATGAACCCATTGACTGCTGTTGTCCAATACAAAGCAATATATCCTCTTTACAGAAAGACAGGACAACCTCTGCACGATGTTGCCGTGATTCTCCAGTACACAGGGGAAAACTTTAATGGGAATCTTGGATTTATATTCAATGAGAATAGTGTGGAAGGGTTTATGATTCCAGACACATCCACAATGGATCTGTACTTGAACATGAGAGTCAGGATTCAGAAAAATTTATGGGTAATCGCTGATAGCAAGAACCTTTTGAACTTTGATAACAACATCTCCAGATATTACAAGACAACACCACTTTCCATTTCGTTGGGGATAAGATTCGATTTGTGATATTCAACTCCCAAAAGAAGAGCTTTCAAGTTTATGTGTTATCATATAATCTTGAAACTTCATTTTTGTGTATTAACGAAAGACTGGATTAGGATAAGATTAATATATTTTTATTGAAAACCAATCCTTTTTTTGCTATATTCCCTTCCAAGGTAAAACGTTATGAAAATTATCACCATTGGACATAAAACTCTTGCAAAAAAGGCGCTTCCTGTCGTAAAAATCGATAAGACACTGAAAAACCAGGTTGATTCCATGTTCGCACTACTCGAAAACCAGAAAGGTGTTGGGCTTGCTGCACCCCAAGTCAATATTTCTTCCCGCTTTTTTATTGTAGATATCAAGGAACAAGAGCTCCAGATGGTATGCATCAACCCTGAAATATTGAGTATGCAGAACTCTTTCGAAACACTTGATGAAGGCTGCCTCAGTATTCCAGGTGTCTATGCACCTGTCAGCCGTTCCAAAAAAGTGACTCTTAAATACCTTGACCTGGACGGAAAAGAGCAGATCACCAAGGCCACAGGACTCCTTGCCAGGATTTTTCAACATGAATATGACCATCTCAATGGCAGGCTCTTTATTGAACTTGTCACCCCTGAGGACTTCAAAAAAATAGAAAATGAAGTTGACCAAATCAGGGAAAAGACAAAATAGATGAGAATTCTACTTTTTGGTACAGGTGATTTCGGTATTCCAGTCCTTGAAAATCTTGTAAAGGATGGTCACAATCTGACTTTAGTCACAAATCCTGCAAAACCGAAAGGAAGAGGTCTGAAAGAGGAGATTTCCCTGATAAATAAGATTGCACTTGAAAAAAATGTTCCTGTCATCAGTGAATACAATATCCGCACTCCTGCTTTCGAGTTGCAGTTACAGGAACTGGACATAGAACTGATGGTGGTTGTCGATTATGGGAAAATTATTCCTTCACATCTCATCACGCTCCCTTCACTCCGTGCCATAAACATTCATCCCTCTTTGCTACCCCTTTATAGGGGCGCCACGCCCATCCAATCGGCTCTCATCAATGCAGAAAAACGGACTGGCGTCAGTATCCAGACACTTGCTGCTGAAGTCGATGCTGGGGACATCCTTTTACAGCAGGATATGGCAGTCGAAGAATCGGATAACTATGCAACTCTTGAGCATAAGCTGAAAATTATTGCTGTTGATCTGATGAGAGAATTTCTCCTGGATCCAAATAGGCAAGGGGATCACCAAAATACAAAAGAGATCACAAATTGCAGTAAGATCAGTAAACAGGACTGTATTATATCATGGAATATGAAAGCACAGGAAATACATCAGAGGATCAAGGCATTCCATCCTCCTCAGCCTGGTATGAGGACTTCCTTCAGACAGAAAAACATCAAATTCCTTTCGTCTGTTGTCAAAGACCTTTCCCTTGTTGATTCTGCCCCAAAAGAGCCTGGTATGATAGTGGAAGTCAAGAAAGACGAGTTGCTCATTTCTACAGGTTCAGGGGTTCTTTCTGTAAGAGAGCTTCAACCTGAAAACAGGAAAAACATGCGAGTGTCAGATTTCATCAACGGATACCGCCCCCTTTTGGGCGAAAAATTTGGAGAGTCCCATGCTTGAATTTGAAAATTACAAGGATCTGAAAAAAGCCATCAAGGAATCAAAAGAAGAGAAAGTCCCTTCGCTTTCTGTGTTCCAGTCCTTCTGGAGGATGTTCCTCTTCTTGGCGTTCTATGCTGTTATTATTGTTGTTGTCACGATTGTGATGTACAAGGTTCTGGACAAATCTGCCAGGATAGTGAAAGTCCCTTCTGTAATCAATAAAACTTTCATGGAAGCCTACCAGACCCTCAGAAAAGTGAACCTGAACGTGGATGTCCAAGTACAGGATTATGAAAAGGTTCCTGAAGGAAGGGTTGCCGCACAGTCCATTCCGCCAAATTCACAGGTTAAGGAACGCAGGAAAATCGTCCTTACAGTCAGCAGTGGCAAAAAGATCTCCTCATCCAGCATGACCAATGACGAATTTGAGGTTACGATAAGGTCTATTTTCATCTCTGTCCCCATTCCAACTGATCTGTCTGAATTCAATGTGACGTCAGACCAAATACCTGTAAAAATCTATATAACAGACGAGGGCGAGCATCGGAATAGCGTAGTCTATAATTCCAAGGTTCTGGCTGGGGAGAGTGTGAGACTCCAGTTGAAGGTGACAGGAAAAGTGAGCCAAAAGGTCTACCTGAATGGTATCCTTTATCAGGAAAAGGAGATAGAATAAGCATGAAAAAAATAGAAGTTTCAGCATCCCTCCTTGCTGCTGATTTCGCAGATCTTGGAAATGACCTCAGGAAACTGGATGATTATGACATTCCTTATCTCCATATTGATGTCATGGATGGACATTATGTGCCTGGGATCTCATTTGGACCTCCTGTAGTGAGAGGTTGCCAGAAACTGACCAAAGCCGCTTTGGATGTCCATTTGATGGTCACAAATCCAGAAAAGCATCTTGATGAATTTATACAGATGAAGCCAGCCATAATCACAGTACATCAGGAAACTGTCCATTACTACTTCAGGCTGTTTGACAGGATAAAGAAAGAGAACATCAAGTTTGGAGTGTCATTGAATCCAGGAACCCCTATATTAACTCTAAAACACATTCTTCCCATTGCAGATGTAATTCTGTTAATGACGGTTGATCCAGGATTTTATGGTCAAACGTTTATTCCTCAAATGACAGCAAAAATCAAAGAGCTCGATGCTATAAGAAAAAATGAAGGTTATGGCTTTAAGATTGAGACCGATGGAGGCATAGATGAAAAAACGATTATGCCTATAAAGGATATGATTGACATGACAGTCTTGGGTAAGGCTTTCTTTAAAAACCCTGATTTAGAGGCTCTTTTATCTCAGCTTGGATATGGGAAATAGGGGAGTTAGATGATTTATACACGAAAAAAAGACGCTAAATACATACTTGAAACATTAAAGGATGATCATTCCATATTTGTTGTAGGATGTGCGGATTGTGCTACAATCTGTCAGACAGGCGGAGAGCCTCAGGTCAAAGAGATGGCTGAGCTTCTATCTAAAAATGGTCATGCCGTAACAGGAGCTGAAGTTCTTAAAGTCCCTTGTGATAAACGTATAGATAGAAAATTTCTGAATAATAACGAAGAAATACTAAAAAAAACAGATGCGATCCTGATTTTAGCTTGCGGTTCTGGCGCAAATGCCTTGGCTGAAATTTCTACTGTTAAAGTAAGAATTGGGCTGGAATCTTCATTTTTAGGTGCAACAGAAAGAATAGGGGATTTCAAGGAATTTTGTAGTCATTGTGGTGACTGCATTATCAATGATAGCGAGACGATCTGTACTACTACACGATGTTCTAAAGGACTTGTAAATGGTCCTTGTGGAGGCGCTCAGGGTGATCGTTGTGAAGTTGATCCTGAACGTCCTTGTATCTGGATCCAAATATACAATAAGAATCCTAATGCGCCTGTATTCAATAAAATAGTCAAACCTAGGGGTAAATCAAAATCCAAAACCCCTCAATCATCAAAGAAAGAGAAGGTTTCATAATGAGTCTAAGCGAGAAATTTAATAAAGGAGATTTCTGCTATACTGCTGAAATTTTTCCTCCCAAAGGGACTGATACTACGAAACTGAAAGAGAAAGCATCACTGCTTAAAGATGTTGTGGATGCGGTTAACGTAACTGATAACCAACGCGCTGTGATGAGACTTGGTGGAATAGCTGTTTCCAGGCTTCTTTTGGATATGGGAATAGAACCTGTATTTCAGATGACTGCCAGGGATCGGAACAGGCTGGCTCTTCAGTCGGACCTTCTAGCAGCGTATGTCTTGGGAATAAGGAATGTACTCTTGCTTAGTGGAGACCATCCGACTTTAGGAGATCATAAGGATGCGTTGCCAGTTTATGATCTAGATACAGTCCAACTGATAGGTGCTACAAACAACCTGAACCAAGGCAAAGATATGAATGGCAAGGAGCTGCGTGGGAGGACAGATTTCCTGATTGGTGCTGTAACAAACCCTAATCTTGACCCATTTCAGCTTCAAATGATGGTAATGAAGAAAAAAATCGCTTCAGGTGCAAAATTCATACAGACACAGATCTGTTTTGATATGGAACGGCTAAAACCATTTATACAAGAGGCGCATGAAAAAAACATAAAGATATTGCCATCCATTGCCATATTTTCATCAATAACTCAGCTGGATCTCTTCAAAAAACTTGGAATACATATTCCGGAAGTCTATTATCAGAGACTAAAAAATTCAAAAGATGTTTTGCAGGAAAGCATATCCTTAAATGCAGAGCTAATAAAAGAGATGAAAAAACTGACTGACGGCGTCCATATCATTGCTATCAACATTGAGGAAAACATACCAAAAATCTTTAATCTTCTTTAAGATTTGATTAAATAACAATAGTTTTAAGCATTACCAGTTTTGGCATTCATTTTAAGCTGTATTTAAGATGATTTGAATGTTCTGTCATTTCGAAAAGTCTTGCTATGAGAAATCTGCTTATTATTATATTGAATTTTATACACTGCCATTAACATCAAGTATATATTAGAAGTATTGTATTAGTTCCTATAATATATATTATGTTAACTAAATCATATAATTCCTAAATTGAGCTATTAGGTATATATTCCGTGTTTTCTATTGATAATTTACATGTTAGACATACATTTTAATTAATCACTTGAATTTTTCTAGTGGTGCTATTTGTGTTCCCATTCAAGTCTGCAACAACTATTTCAATGGTTATATCCCTGTCAATCACTATGCTTCCCCCTTTGTAAATACCGTCTGGTGTGAAAACCTCATCAAATTTCAAAAATGATTTTTTATCCTGACCAAGCTCAGACACTGTCACTAGATTGTCAAATTGATGCCTCTTAAAAAGTCTGCCATTTGTAGATACACTGAAAATATAGTTGCCATACTTATTCCCCATGTTGTCCCGTTTGTCATAGGAATCAACAAGAATCTCTATGTGTGTTCCTCTTACCAGTTTTGTAACGGGAGGCATCTCGATCCTGTTTTTTTTACCTTCAACTGTATACAGCACCTTATTGATCACGGGCCTCACCCTGTCGTTCAACTGTTTCATAAATAATAAAGGATTTATGGATACATTGTTTTTTAAATCAACTATCGTTAAATGGAGATGAGGTCCACCAGAATGCCCTGAATTGCCTGATAAACCTACCTGTTGACCTTCAGAGACTGAAATGAGATCCTTTGGAACACTGCCATCCTGCAAATGATAATAGAACGTCCTGTATCTGTCAGTATGTTGCATGATGACATAATTCCCATATCCGAACATCTGTTCCCTGGGATAGTCGGATTGCTGCCAGTAAAAAATGATCTGTCCAGGCATAACAGCAAACACAGGAAAATTGTCACCAAATACGTCTATCCCGTTATGAAGATGGTCTCCTCTGGATTCCCCAAATGTTGCGGTCAATCTCATCCAACTCATGGGTAATGTGAAACTCCCCAGAACAATAAACACAAAAAACAGAATGATTATGTTAATCGCTTTGAAATATCTTTTCATAGGCCTTCAAACCTGTAATAATAAACATGATTGTCATCTTCAATAAGAAACTGGCTCTCTGATATCTGATCCTGAAAGATATTCTCAGAATCGAACCTTTGGAACCATAAAGGCTGTTTCCTCTCAAAAAGGATTGCAAAACAGATTCCATCCTTCAGAAATGTTGTCATATATCTGCCTTTTTTCATGATAGATGCCTGAAAGAATTTTTTTTCACTGAAAAAATGGCTGTTTGTGAAAAAAAGTGTTCTTCTGAATAATCCCGTAGAATAGAGATTCAACCCTTTTTCAGTCTCTTCAGCGAGGACTCGACCATCTTGGGAAAAAACAAGTTCCCTCTTATTCCTCTTGTTTTCAGTTGTCCTAATTTTTGATATTCTCCCCTTCTTTTCCAAAATGATATATTCAGGGAATGAACCATTGATATATGCGAGCATGGATTCATCCTTGGAAACAGCTATTTTTTTTATGATATTAATACCAGAAGTGTTGATAAATTTCTTGTTGAATTCACCTGTTTCAGGAACAACTTTGACAATAATCCCTTCCAAAGCACCCAAATAGAAGTTTTTTTCCCCCTGTGCCATATCTAGCACTGGAGAGCCTGTCTGAAAAGTTGATTTCATATTTCCATTTGATATAGTATAGACAAAAAAACCTTCTGCCTCCCCTGTCATCATCAAAATATTTTTCCCATCACCTGAAAGGAATGGATACGCTTCTGTCCTTATTGAACGAATCGCTTCTCCCCTATGGAAAATAGTCACGCTTTTCCCATACGCCTTATATTTCACATACACTGGTTCTTTTTTAGATAGACTATAAAGGGTGTTTTTTCCCTTGTTGATCCTGTAATCTATGTTCCCTTCTTGGTTAAAATAGACGATTTTTTCATGGTCAATGTAATATCTTGTGAAAACATGAGGTTCAACCATAGCCTTTGAACTGTTCATATAGATTTTTCTTGCGGATTGTTTATCAAGGCACCAGACAAGCTGGGCATGTGGTTCTAAGTTGCTTCTTGGTGTAAGAAGGATCAAGCCTGCCATGAGAAAAATGGTAATTTTAAATTTCTCAACAAGCATATCTGAAAAGAATGATCGCAGTTTTAAAAATGTCATTTCTTGATTTCCGATACTATGAAGGAAGCTGTTTTCCTGTAGCTTCCCCATGCAAGTAGTATTTTACGAAGTTTTCTGAATTGCAGCCTCATTTTATTGACAGTTTCTTTGCTGTCTAAAATCTTTCGGGCTTCAGAATAAATGGAATCCCTGTTGAGTTTAGGACCAATGAATTCCTTGATGACTTCCTTACCAAGTATGATGTTTGTAAGACTTATGAAACGTATCTTTACAATCAATTTGAAAAGTATATAGGAAAGCCATTTCACTTTGTATAGCACAATGACTGGTGTTTCCAACAGACTGGTCTCCAAAGATGCTGTTCCTGATGCTGTAATAACAAGATGGGAACTGCGAATCAATTCGTATGTTTTTCCCTTGATGACATCAAATCTGGTTTCTTTTCCAAATTTTTCACGTATATGATCGGGATTCATTGTGTCTGCACAAGCAAACCTGATCTCGATTTCTGGATATTGATTTTTAAGCATCTGTGAGAGAATGACCATATCTGGCAACAATGTGTCTATCTCATGTTTTCTGCTTCCAGGTAAGAAAGTAATGACTTTTCTCCCTTTTGTAGGGGCTATTTTCAACTGACGCATTTTACTTTCTATTTCATCAGCCAAAGGATGGCCAAAATAGGAGACAGGAACCCCTTCCCTCCTATAAATATCCTGTTCAAAAGGCAGGAGCGGAATCATATGTGTGACATATTTTTTTATGGATTTGATTCGTCCATATTTCCAAGCCCAAATCTGAGGACTGATATAATAAATAAGAGGGATATCCAGTTTATGAATATGGGGGGCAAGCCTTAGATTGAATCCAGGAAAATCAACACAGATAATCAATGAAGGCCTTTCTTTCCTGATAAAACCAAGAATTTTGTCAAAAATCTTCTTTAGTCGGTTATATCTTTTTATCACTTCTGAAAAACCTACAACTGAAAGTTCGTTAATGTCAGCCAGGATGGTTACGCCTTCCCGTTTAAGTGAAGGTCCTCCAGTGGCACTTATCCTGATGCCTGGAATCTTTTTTTTGATTTCAGCTACAAGCCTCCCTGCATGCATGTCTCCTGAAAGCTCGCCTGTCACGATGAGTATATGGTAAGGTGGGGTGTTTTTAATCATAGAGAGATGATACACATACCTGTTTTGTTCGCTTCCCTGATCAGTGTCTCTTTGTCAACCAGAATCGTCTTGTTTTTTTCAACAGCCAAAGTGTTGATATTTTTCTTTTTGAGATTATGGATGGTTGTCAACCCTACTGTAGCGATATCAAACCTTGGATCCTGTTTTGTACGCGTAGTTTTTGCCATGAGTGCTCCCTTGGCATGCTCTGCAGGGATTCCTAAGATGGTGGCATCTGTACCAAGAACAGTTTCAACAGCGATGACTGTTCCCCTTCTCACAACGACAGTCTGCCCAATATCGAGATCGGCCATCATTTTGGCTGTTTTCATGCCGTATCTTGCGTCTTCCATCTCCTGTCTGGATGGTCTTTTTTTTGTAAGGCAACCCGGCTTTGCTGTCTGATTTGGTAGATAAAGAAGTTGTGATACAACTTCAATGCCTTTGGCCTCTAATTTTTGTGCCAGAGCATTGAAAATGGACATGTCCCTTAAATTTGCCAATTTGATAAGTAATCCTAATGCACCTAAATCGAATTTAGTTTTTCCCAATAGAAAAGACTTATCAAATTTACCCAACATGACGAGGTGATCTACTTTTTCTTTTTTCAACAATGCAAAATTTTTGCCCATTTCACCAAGACTGATGACATGGAGAGGAAGCCCTGTCTTTTTTAAAAGGTCAATATCTGAACACTCTTGGAATGCAATGATGATAACTTGGGTGATCCTGGAGGCTTGCATGGCCGCATGGTAGGGAAGCACCCCAGCTCCTGCCCAGATGGCCAGTTTTTTTCTTTTTATCGGAGAATTTGATGCTCTTTTCATGATGATAAACTTGACATTTTTCCTTAAATTTGATAGATTATGTCCGTCATGCCGGTGTGGCGTAATGGTAGACGCAACGGACTTAAAATCCGTCGGCTGGAAACGGCTGTGTCGGTTCAAGTCCGACCACCGGCAAACGTTTCATGATAATATTTTATCACGGTTAAGTCAATTATTTCAAAAGCGGGCCTTTCAAAATGGAATTAAGCACATTTCTAGACATGACAGCCCGAAAATTCAACGCTTATAGGTTGAAATTTCCTGAAGAGGTCCTCTCTTTAGACCTTGTTAGAAGGGATTTTGCAGGACGTTCTTTTGATAATTTTAACTTGGCTGGTCTAGATTTTACTGGCTGTGATTTTTCTGGATGTTCCTTCAATAAAACTGATTTCACAAAATGTATCTTGAATGAAGCTGTCCTCTCCCATTCTTCAGCTGAAAAGGCTCTTTTTTCATCAACCTCATTTTTTCAGACACGGATCGAAAGCAGCCGTTTTAATAATTGCCTCTTTTCCCTCTCAAATCTTGGAAAAGCCAATTTTTCAAAAAGCATCCTACATGCTTGCGAATTGAAAAAAACAAGATGCTTCAATGCTATTTTTATTTCCTGTGATTTTTCAGAAGCAGACTTGTCTGAATCCGATTTCACGGGATGTGACCTTATGGATGCTGATTTCTCAGGGGCTATCCTGGTCAAGACAAACTTCTCTTTTGCAAATATGAAAAATGTATCCTTTGACGAAGTCAAATCCAAAAATCTGAAACAGATGATTCTTACTGGAGTCAACCTGAAAAACTTACGGTCGAAACTTACACCTAAAAAAATATCCCAGTATAAGATTATTATCTGACTTCGATTTCCAATTTTTTTTCAAGCTGATTAATAAGGCTGGAAACAATTTCCAGGACATCTCCGATCATTCCATAATGGGCCACCTTGAAAATAGGTGCATTCCGATCCTTGTTGATGGCAACAATCATCTCACTGGTCTGCATTCCTACAAGATGTTGTATGGATCCAGAAATGCCACATGCCAGATAAAGACGGGGGGAGACTGTCAGTCCTGTCTGGCCTACTTGATATTCGGAGCCTATCCATCCAGCATCTACAACTGCCCTTGATGCCGCCACAGTCCCACCCATAAGTCTAGCCAGTTTTTCCAGGAGTATAAAATTTTCAGCTTTTTGAAGACCATATCCTCCAGCAATGATTATCTCAGATTCTGAAATATCTATGACTTCCCTCTTCCTTTTAAATGAAATTGTCCGTATAAGAGGTTTTGAAACCATCGTATGTTCAAGGTCGAAAATCTCCCCTCTCCTGTCATGCTGGATTTGTGCTTTTTTGAATACATGAGGTCGGACTGTTGCAATTTGGGGGAAATGTCTGGGACAGATGATCGTTGCCAGGATGTTTCCACCAAAAGCAGGTCGAGTTTGTAAAAGTTTTTTACTGTCAGGATCAATATCAAGTTCTGTGCAGTCTGCTGTGAGCCCTGTTCCTAATCGTACTGCAATCCGAGCCGCTACCTCTTTCCCTGTCATGGTTCCTGCAAAAAGCATAATTGAAGGTTTCAGTTCACTTGCGATTTTGTATGCTATCTCAGTATGTATCTCATTGTTATATTCAAAAAAATCAGGGTTTGAAAATCGATATACTTTATCTGCTCCGTATAGGATACATTCATTTGAAATGGCTGTATCATCTGACCCTATTAAGATACAGGAAAGCGTCTCACCAGTCGTATCTGCCAATTCACGTCCTTTTGCGAGCAACTCAAGTGTAACAGGATTTAATGATCTCCTATTCGCTTGTCCTGATTGTACAAACTCTCCAAAAACTATGACACCCTGTTGATCATTGTTACTAGACATTTTTCAATAAACCTTTTTTCTCCCATTCTAATAAAAAATATTCAGATTTTTCTTGGTTGGATCCTTCTATAAAATGACATGATCTGCTAAATGAGAAACCTCTAGTTTTTTTTACCCATGTGGGAGAGCCTTTAAATCCTGTGTTTTCTGGAGATAATCCCAAATCAGAAGCCTTTATTACTGTGATTTCACTTTTTATGGATTTAAGTTTTCCTGCCAAACTTGGAATCCGGGGGGTATTGGCCTCCCGTAAGACTGATATAGCACATGGCATAACTATTTCAAGGGTTTCTACTCCATCTTCTCTCACTCTTTCCGCTACAATGTTCTTATCATAAATGGCCATTTTTTTTACACATGAAGCAAATGGGATGCCCAATCTTTCAGCTACACCTGGTCCAACTTGACCTGTGTCACCATCGATTGCTTGTTTGCCAAAAAACAGGAGATCAAAACAACCAAGATACTTTGAAAAAGCAGCCAAGACCAACGACGTGGCATAAGTATCAGACCCGGCAAAAACACTGTCATTCAACAAGTAAGCCCTATCAACTCCCATGGCGATTGAATCCCTGAGGGCTTTTTCGGCTGATTTTGGTCCCATGCATATTGCTGTTATATTACAATTTGTACTATCTTTTATTTGTAAAGCTAATTCTAATGCATGTAAATCAAAAGGATTTGTTATCTGTTGAATACCATCTCGAATAAGGGAGTTGGTCTTAAGATTGAAATGAACCTGTGGGGTATCAGGGACTTGCTTAATGAAGCAAAGGATATCCAATCATTCCCCCTTTGTTTTCTCCTCATTGAGTTTCTGGAGAGCCACGCAAGCAGCCATGTCTTCTGCTATGATTTTTCTCTGACCTTCACCTGTTCCATAGCTTTTGTCGTTTATGAATACTTCTATAAGAAAAGTCTTATTATGATCTGGTCCTTTGGCTTCTACAAGTTTATAAACTGGCCTATTCTTGTATATTTTCTGGACAAATTCCTGGAGTTGGGATTTATAATCGAATTCAATTTTATCTGATGCCAAAGCCTTGATTTGTGGCTTTACCATCCCCAAAATGAATTTGGAAACTTCTGTCAGCCCTTGATCAAGATACGAGGCTCCTATGATAGCTTCAAAAGCATTGGCAAGGTTAGACTCTTTTTCAAGACCTTTTGTATTCAATTCCCCTTTCCCAAGCAATAAGACAGAATCGATTTTTATAAGTTGTGCGTATCTTACAAGGTTCTTCTTGCTGACAATGTAGGATTTTATCTTGGAAAACTTATTTTCCCTGAAATTGGGATATTCACGGAAGAGGAACTCATTCACCACAAGTTCCAATACAGAATCCCCAAGATATTCCAATGTCTCATTATTATATTTCAGCTTGTTTTCATTGGAATAGGATTTGTGCGTAAGAGCTTGATTCCAGATTTTAAGGTCATTGACCTTCATCTTAAGTGACTTGATGTAGTGTTTTAAGGCTCGTGTTCGTTCAAGGTCCATTTATGAATACTTTTTTACTACGATAACTCCGTTATGACCACCAAAACCAAAAGAATTGGACATTGCAATATCCACGCCCCTTTCTATTGCTTTATTAGGAACAATATCAAGATCACATTCAGGATCCTGATTTTCCACATTGATGGTAGGATGAATTATGCCTGTTTCCATCATCTTAAGTGTGGCAATCAATTCAACAGCACCTGCTGCTCCCAACATATGTCCGACCATTGATTTTGTTGAGCTTACACATAGCTTATGGGCATGATCCTTGAAAGTCTTTTTTACAGCTCGTACTTCTGCAATATCACCTGCAATAGTTGAAGTCCCATGCATATTGATATAATCTATCTGATCAGCGTTTATTTTTGCATCCTGCAAGGCCATTTCCATTGCGAGGCTGGCGCCCTCACCTTCGGGATGAGGTGCGACCATGTTATAAGCATCATCAGACATCCCCATGCCAATGATTTCACCATATATCTTCGCACCACGTTTTTTTGCCATTTCCAGTTCTTCAAGTATAAGAACACCAGCTCCATCTCCCATGACAAATCCATCACGATCCTTGTCAAAAGGTCTGGATGCTTTTTGCGGTTCACTGTTCCTTTCTGATAACGCTTTGATCTGTATGAATCCACTGACCCCCATATTTGTTATAGCCGCTTCAGCGCCACCTGCAAACATGATGTCAGCAACACCAGACTGGATCATCTTAAAGGCCGTTCCGATGGAGTGATTTGATGTAGCACATGCTGAAGATATAGAAAAATTAGGACCTCTCAATCCAAGCTTGATGGCTATTTGTCCACTCAACATGTTGGTTATGATTAAAGGTATAAAAAAGGGACTTACAGCCTTATAACCTCTTTGTAGGAAACCTTCGTGCTGTGTCATAAAAACCTGAATTCCGCCAATTCCAGATCCGACAACAGAACCAATCCTGGACATGTCTGGATTTGTACCATTTAATCCTGAATCATCATAAGCCATACAAGCGGCAATAAGACCATACGTAATGAATCTGTCAAATCTTTTAACTTCAACTGCAGACATGTATTGAGTCGGGTTGAAATCATCAGAAACACGACCTCCAATTTGAGATGGATAATTCGCTTTCTGGTATTCCTCAATGATTCCTATTCCAGAACGACCGTTTATGAGTCCTTCCCAAAGTTTATCAACACTGCAACCAAGCGGTGTGACTGCACCTAATCCTGTAATTACAACTCTTCTCATGATTCATCCTTCTTAAGAATTGATTATAATATAATCTAATTTAATGAAATTTAAAATATGCCGTATTGCGGACAGCCCGAAGGCTGTCCGCTCTTGATTATTTGGCTTTTGAATCGATGTAATTGATTGCGTCCTGAACCGACTTGATGTTCTGTGCATCCTCATCTGGAATCTCAATTCCAAATTCCTTCTCAAAAGCCATGAGAAGTTCTACTGTTGCCAATGAATCAGCTCCAAGATCTTCAATGAATTTAGCTCCAGGTGTTACCTTTCCGGCATCCACACCAAGCTCGTCACAGATGATCTTTTTGACCTTTTCAAAATCAGCCATTTTTTTTCTCCTTTGAAATAGATATTTTGAAACTATTGAATTTCTCTTGAATTACGCCATCACCATGCCACCATCGACTACCAACACCTGTCCAGTCACATAAGATGAAAGGTCAGATGAAAAAAAGAGCACTGCATTGGCAACATCATCCGGTAATCCGTATGTCTTTTTAGGGATGAGCGCTGTCATCGCATTACGTACTTCTTCAGGAAGCTTGTCTGTCATCGCAGTCTTGATGAATCCTGGAGCAATCGCGTTGACATTGATATTTCTTGACGCATATTCCTTTGCCATGGTCTTTGTGAGTGCGATCAATCCACCTTTGCTTGCAGAATAATTGGCTTGTCCGACATTTCCCATAAGCCCTATGATGGATGCAATATTGATGACTCTGCCAAAACGTGCTTTTGCCATGACAGGTAGAGCGCACTTTGCACAGTAGAAAGAGCCAGTCAGGTTTATCTTAAGAACAAATTCCCAATCTTCAGGTTTCATTTTCATGATGAGGGTATCTCTTGTGACTCCAGCATTATTGACAAGGATATCTATCTTTCCAAACTGCTCGACTGTCTTGTTCATGAACTCTTCGACTTTGTCATATTGTGAGACATCCAAAGGTAGAAATGCGGCTCGCACACCTTTCTGCTTGATTTCTTCAGCTGTTTGCCTACCTACTTCAGGATTCACGTCACCTATCACAATATCAGCGCCTGCTTCTGCCAGTTTCATAGCTATTGACTTGCCAATACCTTGGGCTCCGCCTGTAACTATGGCAACCTTGTTCTTAAGATCTATCATCAGTTTGCCTCCGTTTTGTATTTCTCTATGACGCTCTTGATCTCTTCAGCTGTTTTTGTCGTATCCACATTGCAGGTTGGATCAATCCGTTTCATAAGTCCTTTTAATACGTTTCCTGGTCCGACTTCAACATAATCCTTATTCCCTTCAGAACTCATCCTGTTCATCATCTTTGTCCATAACACAGGACTGCTGATCTGTTTTGACAGTTTCGTTGGAACATCCTGTTTCCCAGAATAATATTCAGCATCAACATTGGCCATGACAGGCGTTGATGGGTCATTGAAGGGAAAGGTATCCAAATAAGTCTTGAAATCGTCACCTGTTCCTTTTAAAAGACGGCTATGAAAAGCACCACTGACATTAAGCGGTACGACCATTTTAGCTTTCAATTCCTGGAATGCTTTCATGGCTTCTTGAACAGCTTGGACATCACCAGAGATGACAACTTGTTCAGGAGCGTTAAAATTCACAGGTTCTACAGTTCCTTTTATTTTAGAGCATGTGTCAATCACAATCTCATCAGATAATCCTATAATGGCAGCCATGGTTCCAGGAATACTTTTCCCGGATTCCTGCATCCTTTTACCACGTTCACGGACAAGTTCCACTCCTTGTTTCCAGTCAAAGACACCAGCAGAAGCCAATGCGGAATATTCGCCAAGGCTGTGTCCTGCTGTTTTTACTGGAATGATTCCATTGTTTCGGAGTATTTTTTCTATAACAACACTTAGCAGATAAATGGCAGGTTGGGTGATGGAAGTCTGTTTAAGCTGTTCATCAGTCCCATGGAAACATATATCTCTTATATCAGGGAAAAAATCGAACATCTCTTTAGCTTCAGGGAAAGCTTCGTAGATATCCTTACCCATTCCTGTCTTTTGGGCTCCCTGCCCAGGAAAAATAAAAACTATTTTTTTCAGAAACGACTCCTTAAAAAATGAAAAGGCAGGCACCCCAGGTCATGCCACCACCAAAAGAAACGGAAACAATTTTCTGTCCGCGCTTGACAATGCCGTTTTCATAGGCTTCAGCCAAAGCGATAGGAATCGTAGCTGCAGAAGTGTTCCCGTACTTTTGGATGTTGATGATTATTTTTTCTTCAGGTAAATCTATGTTTTTTGCGACCTGTTTCATGATCCGGATATTGGCCTGATGAGGAATAAGCCAATCTATATCATCATGAGTCATGTTATACTTCTTAAGCAGTTCTGTGATTGCGGTTGACATGCTATTGGCTGCTAATTTGAAAGTTTCACTTCCTTTCATGGAGATGAAATGTTCCCTGTTTTGCACAGTTTCAATGCTTGCAGGATGCGCTGTTCCCCCTGCAGAAACATATAGTAATTCCTTGTATTTTCCAGCTCCTCGCAAATAAAAATCTATAAGATGTCCAGGATTCCCTTCAGGAGAACGACTAATCACCGCTGCCCCTGCCCCATCACCAAACAAGACACAGGTATTTCTATCAGTCCAATCAGTAATCCGAGACATCGTTTCCACTCCAATGACAAGTACATGATTATATCTTCCTGTCTCAATGAATTGCATTCCCAATGAAGTTCCATAAATAAAACCGGTACATGCGGCCTCAATATCAACAGTGCCAGCTTTTTCAGCACCCAATTTCTCCTGAATGAGAGCTGCTGTACAGGGGAAAACAAAATCCGGGGTTATTGTACAAACAATAATCATATCAATATCTAAGGGAGTTATTCCAGCATTAGCGATAGCTTTTTTAGCCGCTTCATAACCTAAATCAGAAGTGTTTTCGCCATCTGAAACGATATGTCGTTCTTTGATTCCAGTCCGTGTGGTAATCCACTCATCTGACGTATCAACCATTTTTTCTAAATCAGCATTCGTAAGGATTTTAGCAGGGACAGCATACCCTACACCTGAATAATATGCTTTATTCCGATTGTTCACTGATTACCTCACCTATCATTTTTGCCCAGAAAGGGTAATGTAAGCGTCCAACACCATATTGTTTTATTGCTTCAATAATATGGTCGCTTATCTCATTTTCTACAAAATGTCTGGTCATCCGGATTCCACTTTGTACATCGCGCTGTCTTGAATTGCCATGTCCTACCATGGCTACGGAATTCAAACCAAGCAAAGGGGATGCCCCGTACTCTTCCGCTGCTACGCGTTTTTTTATATTCATAAGGGCTGCTTTCATCAGCAAAGCACCTGTCTGATAGAAAATGCTTTTCTTGACTTCTTTTGTAGCAATCTTTACAAGACCTTTGAAGGTCCCTTCGATTGTCTTTAATACGACATTACCGACAAAACCATCTGCAACAATAACATTCACTTTCCCTTCAAGAATCATCTTACTTTCAACATTCCCTACAAAATCGAACCCTATATGTTTCATCAGTTTATTCACTTTTTTCAAGTGTTCAGTCCCTTTGGAATCTTCTTCACCTATGTTTAAAAGACCTATTGTAGGTTTTTCTATTTTGAAAGTTTTTTTCACCATGACTTCCCCCATCACAGCAAATTGGAGGAAATTTAAGGCATTGCATTCAGGGTTTGCACCAATATCCAGAAGAACACAAGGCTGTTGGTTTATGGTAGGTAGGACAACAGCTAATGCAGGACGGGCAATTCCCTTAAGACGGCCATTGATCATCAACCCAGTCGTTAAAGTGGCACCTGTATTGCCTGGAGAGAAATAGCCATTGACTTTCCCTTCCTTGGCTAACATCGCTGCTTTCACTACTGATGAATCCTTTTTTCCCCGAAATCCTTTTATGGGGTCTTCATCCATACCGATAATTTGTGAAGCATGTTCTATTTCTACAAGGGACTGTTTGAACTTCATCAAAGAAAGTTTTTTCTCTATGATATTCCTATCACCAACAAGTACAATTTGAGCATTATCCTCGTTGACTGCTTTTATAGCACCTTCAATCAGGACTTCAGGTGGGTAGTCACCACTCATTACATCAACTGCAATTTTCAAGGCAGATCCTTTATTTTTAGGATTTATCGGCTTTTTTAGGAGGGATTACTTGTTTGCCATCATAATAGCCACATTCCCGACATACCCTGTGGGGTAATACAGGTTCGCCACAATTCTTGCATTTGACAAGTTGAGGCAGTTCAACCTTGTACTGAGAACGACGCATCCGTGTTTTTGATTGTGATTTCTTCTTTTTAGGTACTGCCAATTTTAGCTCCTTTTAGAGTTTTAAATGTGACATGTATAATAATCAATATAAAATGTATAGTCAAGTTTTTATGATTTCATCCCTGTCTCTTTTTAAACCATGGAAATAGGATCAATATCAATTTCACACGCGATATTATTATCCATTATATATGACTTTATGTTTTTTATTAAAGAGTTGATTTCGATTGTTCTATGGGGATACTTGATAATAAGATGATATCTATATAAATTTCCAATTTTCGGTAAAGGTGCGGGAGCAGGTCCTAGTAATAAGATTTTTGCTGTTGTGTTTCGAATAAATGAAGCAACGTCAATTGAGGATTGTTTTGCTTTTTTTTCATTTCGATCCTTAAACAGGAATCTCACAAGTCTGGAGAATGGTGGGTAAAAGGTTTCTTTACGGAGGGAGAGCTCTTTTTCTGCATATCCCATATAATCATTCGATTTCAGAAAATTAAAAAATGAAATATCCTCGTTTGTTGCTTGGATACAGACTTCACCTGGAATTGAGCCACGGCCTGCCCTGCCTGATATTTGGAATAAAAGGGAAAGCGTGTTTTCTACGCTTCTAAAATCTGGCCAGTTAAGCATCATTTCAAATCCGATAATGCCTACAAATGTAACTCCAGGGAAATGAAATCCATGTCCAATCATCTGCGTACCTACAAGGATATCTATCTTTTGGGCAAGGAAGTCCTGATACATGGAGGATACATCATCTTTTTTTCTTGTTGTATCAAAATCAAACCTTGCGATTAAAGCATCAGGAAACAGTTTTTTCAGTAGCAATTCAATTTTTTGAGTTCCCGTTCCTGAAGGATGAAGTCTGACAGATTGGCAAACCGGACATTTTTCCGGGATAGGCCTTATTTGTCCGCAATAATGACACTGGAGCTTTTTTTCAGGTATACGGTGATAGGTATATGAGATGTCACATGATTCGCAGGTGAATATATGGGAACAGTCACTGCAGACCAATACATCAGAAAAACCCCTTTTATTCAAAAAAAGGATGATTTGCTCTTTTTTAGCAAGCCTGTCCTTGATTTTTTCTATCATTGTGGGATGAAAAACATCCTTAAAGGAATTATGCTTGATTGTGGTGATAAGTGGGAGTGATGCATGATTATATCTTTCTGTGAGTGATACAAGTGCATAAAAATCTTTGTTTGCCAGATGGACACTTTCAACAGACGGGGTCGCGGATCCAAGCAGGAGAGAAGCACCGGATTCTTTTGCACGCATGTATGCCACTTGTCTTGCATGATATCTGGGACTTGAATGCTCTTTATAGAAGGGAGAGTGTTCTTCATCTATGATAATCAATCCAAGGTCTTTAACAGGAGCAAAAACAGCGGATCTAGGACCTACCACTATCTTTTGATCACCATTTGCAATGGACTTCCATTCATTCACTTTTTGAAGAGGAGACATGCGGCTATTGAGAATCGCAACCTTTTGAAAGTGATTTTTGATATGAATCACAGTCTGATGTGAAAGACCTATTTCAGGAACTAGAAATAGGACGGATTTTCCAAGATCAAGCGTATCCTGTATAAGTTTCAGGTAAATTTCAGTTTTTCCACTACCTGTGATTCCATAAAGAAGAACCGGTTTTTTAGGCAGTCTAAAAAAACTCCGACATATTTCCTTATAGGTTTTTTCCTGTAATGCTGTAAGTCTATGAATAGGTATAAGAGGAGCGTCAGAATTCTTATTTATGTTATTTTGATTTTTTTTGGCTGGTGCAGATGATGGGAAAAGGCAGAAAAGCGCTTCGCCTATTGATGATAGGAAATATCCAGATATCCAAAGAGCCAACTTATAGAGCTCCTCTGTGATCCTTGGAATCTCATCAATGATCATTGAAATACTTTTAATCTTATTTGTTTCCAACGAATCCAATTCAGGGAAATGTGCCCCTATTTCCAATATCAGTCCTGATAATGATCTGTTCCCAAAAGGAATTTTTACCAGCTGGAATCTTTTTATAGTATGTTGCAGATTTTGTGGAATTTCATATATGAAAGTTTTTTCGACAGGGATATTAAGAGCAACCCGTGCGAAAGAAGGCATCAGATCTATTTGTTCTTATTTTCGAATTTCTCACGGCATTTGATGCAAAGCTTGGCAAAAGGTTGTATCAGCAGACGCTGTTTAGGAATTTCTACATGACATTCTTCACAGATTCCATAGGTACCATTATCCATTTTCTTAAGGGCGTGCTCAATATCTGCCAGTTCCTCTTTTTCATTAAGACTCAAATCATATAGAAGATACTTCTCATAGGCATCATTCGCTATATCCGCCATATCACCTTCTGCAGTATTTTTGAAGATTTCATGATATCTATTGCTGTCTTTTATAAGTTTATTCAAGATGTTCCTTTTCTTGTCCAGTAGAATATCTCTCAAGGAATCCATCTCTTTTTTCTTTATATTCATCGTATTCTCCTACGTATAGAGTGAACGGCAATATAGCCTGTTTTTGAAAAAAAGTCAAATAAAATTGTCAGTTTATTTAATGTTTTTCATGAGATTTTTGAAATAATCAATAGTCATCTTCATTCCATCCTCTACTGAGACTGCAGGGACCCATTTCAGCAAACGTCTGGCCAGGGCAATATCAGGTTGCCTCAGCTTTGGGTCATCATCAGGCAGTTTTTCATAGATAATCTTACTTTTACTGACCGTCAGTTTGATAAGCAATTTTGCAAGTTGAAGGATTGTCATTTCTGACGGATTCCCTAAGTTTACTGGAAAATGATATTTTGAGTTCAATAACCTATTGATTCCTTCAACAAGATCGGAAACATAGCAAAAACTGCGTGTCTGTTGTCCTTTCCCATAAACCGAAATGTTTTTATTGGTCAAAGCCTGACTGATGAAATTTGGAACTACCCTGCCATCATTCAACCTCATCCTAGGTCCGTAAGTATTGAAAATCCTGACAATTTTAGTATCAATTCCATGTTTTCTATGGTAAGCAAGCATTAGGGATTCAGCAAACCGTTTGGATTCATCATACACCCCTCGTGGTCCGACAGGGTTTACATTACCCCAATAAGTCTCTTTTTGAGGGTGTTCCAAAGGATCTCCATAAACCTCTGAAGTGGATGCCAAGATAATAGATGCTTTATGGTCTTTTGCCATTCCCAGCATGTTTAATGTCCCTACTGCACCAACTTTAAGGGTCTGTATTGGGTAATTGATATAATCAACAGGACTGGCGAGAGAAGCAAAATGAAGAATAGAGCTTATTTTCCCTTTGAGAAGCAATGGTTTTGAAATATCATGTTTTATGAAAAGAAAATCCTGGTTTTTCTCAAATGGTTTAAGGTTGTTAATGTTTCCAGTAATAAGATTGTCAATTCCAACAACCTTATAACCTTTATTAAGATAGAATTCAACAAGGTGAGACCCTATGAATCCGGCACAACCTGAAATGACATACGTTTTTTTCATGACTGTTCCTTTAGGCTTCAATTACCTTATAATGATGATAAATTCATTCATAATCAAGAACTTTTTTTTCTGAATATGTTCAATAACCTGTCAATTTGAAAATTTCTTTTTTTACTGCTTGGTCTGTCATGTTGGCAATCTTTGATTCTATCCGTTTGATCTTATCAATAATAGAAGCATCATGTTTTTCAGGTTTTGCCACGAATATCTTACTGTTTTTTGTAGCCTTGATTCCTTCTGAATCTGTCATGATTTCCTCAAAGAGTTTCTCACCTGGCCTTAAACCTGTCACCTTTATTTTTATATCCTCATGAGGCTTGAATCCGCTAAGACGGATGAGGTTAACAGCTAATTCATAGATAGGAACTGGCTTCCCCATATCAAGGACGAATATTTCTCCCCCTTTTGCATTGACACCTGACTGCAGTAGCAGACTGACTGCTTCAGGAATCGTCATAAAAAACCGGACCATCTTTTTATGGGTAATGGTTACTGGACCACCTTGCTGAATTTGCTGTTTAAAAAGGGGGATCACACTCCCCCTACTTCCAAGGACATTACCGAACCTTACGGCAGAAAAACGTATGTTCCTATATTTTTGTGAAAATATTTGTAGAAGAATTTCAGTTATCCGTTTGGAAGCCCCCATGACAGACGTCGGATTAACAGCCTTATCTGTAGAAATAAGGACAAATTGAGACACATTATTTTTGGAAGCAAGATCCAAGAGATTTAAAGATCCCATAACATTATTCTTAAAAGCTTCTTTGGGAAAAGATTCCATCAAAGGAACATGTTTGTGGGCAGCTGCATGGAAAATGACATCGATTTTGAAGCGGGAGAACACAGAAGTTATCGCATCTAAGTCCCGCACATCTGCTATTACAGGAATGACCTCAGTTTTCGACTTTCTGTTCAAGATTTCCATGAATATCTGATAAATACTGTTCTCTCCGCGGCCCAGTAGAATGATTTTTGAAGGGTTACAAGTGATAACCTGACGTACCAGTTCCGATCCTATTGATCCACCTGCACCAGTGATAAGCACTGTTTTTGAACCGATAAATTTACTCATTTCCCTGTTGTCAATAGATATTTCTTCACGTCCTAGTAGATCTTCAACAGCAACTTCCCTTATATGATTCCAATGAACATCTCCGTTTATTATCTGTCTGGTTCCAGGAACAATCTTGATATCAACGTCCGAAAAACGTGAACATTCCTTTATTATTTTTTGTATATCGTTCGCACTGGCAGAAGGAATAGAAATG
The DNA here is from genome assembly GCA_020722765.1 of Brevinema andersonii. Taxonomy (GTDB): domain Bacteria; phylum Spirochaetota; class DYKD01; order DYKD01; family DYKD01; genus DYKD01. Next base: position 54,073 of record DYKD01000011.1, read on the forward strand.
ATAAGCCTATCAAAACCTTTCTTGATATAAATATCTCGAAGAATTGCTTGTCCGCCTACGACTTCAACTCCACGGATTTTGCGTTTCCATTTTCGTGAATCATCATCGATAAAAGCAATAACCTGAAGACCTAATTCCGGATTTTTCCTTATTTCATTGAGGACCATCCGGCCTGCTTCACCAGCACCATATATGACAACCCGATTTTTCCTGACAACGGGCATTCAAATATCCTGTTTATATGTCTGGAGGAAGTGTTTGAGCCTGGAAATGGCGATATTGATCTGTTCTACTGGTGGTAAAAAGACCATTCTGAAGTGGTCAGGAGCTGGCCAATTAAAACCAGTGCCTTGGACAATCAGGACTTTTTCTTTTTGAAGGAAATCAAAAATGAATTTCTGATCATTCTTAATGCCAAACTTCTGGGCATCAATTTTTGGGAAAAGATATAAGGCTCCTTTGGGTTTCACACAGGTAACACCAGGGATTTTAACCAATTCCTGATACATGAGATTTCTCTGTTCATAGAGACGTCCACCAGGTTTTGTGAGGTCCTTTATGCTCTGATATCCACCTAGTGAAGTCTGAATGGCATACTGGGCCATGACATTACTGCAAAGCCTCATTGTGGAGAGCATCTCCAATCCTTCAATATAATCCATGGCTAGAGACTTGTTTCCACTGAGGACCATCCAGCCAGCCCTGAAGCCTGGAACCCTATATGTCTTTGAAAGACCATTGAACGAGACAGTGAAATGATCCCCAGCAAGAGAGGCCAAAGAATAATGTACAGCATCATCATAGAGGATCTTATCATAAATCTCATCAGCAAAAAGGACAAGATTATGTTCACGGGCAAGTTGAACAATGGCAAGAAGAATCTCTTTAGGATAGACTGCCCCGGTAGGATTATTGGGATTGATGACAACAATACCTTTGGTTTTAGGTGTAATCTTCTTGCGCATATCTTCAATGTCTGGATTCCAATCGCTGGATTCATCACAAAGGTAATGGACAGCTTTCCCAGAGGAGAGATTGACAGCAGCCGTCCAAAGGGGATAATCCGGAGCAGGAACAAGCATCTCATCCCCGGGGTTAAGGAGGGCTTGCATGCTCATGACAATAAGTTCACTGACCCCATTTCCGAGATAAATATCATCGATTGTAACGTCAGGTATTTTCCTTTCCTGACAATACTGCATGATGGCTTTGCGTGCAGGGAAAATCCCTTTCGAATCGCTATATCCTTGGGCGTTGTTCATGTTGACTATCACATCACGTACGATCTCTTCTGGAGCCGTCAATCCGAAGATAGCAGTATTTCCAATATTGAGTTTGATGATGTTGAAGCCTTCTTCTTCCAAACGGATGGCTTCCTTCATGACTGGACCACGTATATCATAACATACATTGGCCAATTTTTCTGATTTTGTGATTTTCATAAATTCCTCTTATCCTCAATATATCTGAAAAAAGCTACGATTTCAACTTGTCATGAAGTCGAAAAATCTGAACATCCCTGTAAAAATCATCAAGATTGTCCTGAAAACACTTTTTCGTTTCCAATGTGACTTTGCAGTCTGATGGTAATAGGCTGATTATGGAGTCAAGAGGATAATCCCCATCACCCAGATGGAGATGGGAGTCATAAGAAGAATGAAAATCCCCATCTGCCAGGTGGAATAAGGAGGGGGCCAGCTTTAAAAAATCAGAAATATATTCCAGTGGAGTCAGTTTTTGGGCATTTGCAGCACTGATTGCATGACCGAAATCAAGGCAAAAAGAGCACCCTGTTTTGTTGATGATTTCACTTATTTCGGCTATGGTATATCCTACACATACAAGACCAACCCCATTGCCAAGCTTAGGTTTGTTTTCAATATAATATTTCTTATCTGGAAATTTGGAGATGACAATCTTTAGCTGGCGGATCGTCTCTTTGACATCCCCATTAACCCCAGGGTGGAAAATAACATCCTGCGAATTCCAAATTTTCATCATATTCATAGTCTCTTCAATCATTAGAAAATTTGAATTCTCTTTCTCAGGTAAAGAGAGGTTGAGTCCTGCAGAATAGTGAGGCGCATGGGTAATGATTGGACTTTGTATTTCAGACCAAACATGAATTGCATTCATTGATGTCCCTGGTTTGGCATATAATTCCAAAAATTGCGCTTGTGATTCTTTATTGATCAATTTTTTTGCTGATTCAAAATAATGAATATTGGAAGAGAATAATTTAAGACCTAAAGATTTCATTGATGGAGCCTCTTTTTTTCTACAGCCTCCAATATTTTAAGGGCCATAAAAAGAAGAATATAACCTGTCAAGCAAGGTAACAAGAGTACGTTTCCTGACAAGAAAAGGAAAGCTGTTGCAAGCGCAAGGATCAGAAACATGAAAAGCCAATAGAGAAAAAGGACATTGCTTGATTTTTTCAATAAAAACAATAGTCTATGGTGTAAATGTCCCCTATCTGCCTTAAAAACATCATGTTTTTCTCTTAATCGACGTATGATGGTCAGAAACAGGTCAAAAATAGGTATTGAAAGCAGTAGTATGACAAGTAACCATGATGGGGAAAAGAGAGTTTTCTGAATGATATAAAAAGGGATGACGGCAACATAAAAACCTACGAACATGCTTCCTGTATCACCCATAAAAATCCTTGCTGGAGGCAGGTTAAAAATAAGAAACCCTGGCCATACAACAGTCAAGAGTAAAGTCATGAGAAGGACTGTGAATTCCCCTTTTAAAAAAAGGAAAAGGGATAAAAAAAGAAGGGCGAAAAAAATCAAACTTCCAGCAAGTCCATCTATTCCGTCTAACATGTTGACAGCGTTAATTATGGTTAGAATCCATAAAAGGAAAAAAAGAAAGAGAATAGGTATAGGAACAGTTTTTAGAAGTGATGGCAATAAACCACAAATTTGTGGCATAACCGAGAAGAGAAGAAAGATTGAAACGGCAAGGATCTGAAACAGCAGTTTGATAAAAGGATTCAGATTAATGATATCATCAACTATGCCCAATGCAACGATAATTCCTCCTGAGAATATCAAAGGATATAGGGGAATGGGCATGTGGATAGGATCGTACTTTGCCAAAAAAACCAATCCTATGATTGTTGTAAGGGAGATGCTTAACCCACCCAAATTGGGGATGGCAAAAGAGTGGATCTTACGTTCCATAGGATGATCAAGTAGACCGACATGTGGCGAGAGGCGGATGATTATAGATGTGATGACAAATGAGGCAAGAGCCAACGAGACAAGTAGGATGATTAGTACGGAAGAGAGACCGGTCAAAGTGATTTATCCGATTCCAAATATTGGCGTAAAGCCTCTTTCCAGTTTTGCATCAGGTTTAGCCCGATTTTTTCGAGATGATCATTCTTCAAATCTGATCGAACCGGTCTTCTTGCTTTCATCGGGAAATCGGCAGTCTTGCAACCGGAAATCCTGCATGGCAATTTCAGCAACCGAACAATCTCCTCAGCGAGCTCTTTTCTTGATGCGAGGCCTGTATTGACAGCATGATAGATACCAAACTCTCCTTTTTCCAAAAGGGTCATTGTCTGGTGTACGACGTCGCGAGTCCAAGTGGGAGAACCCCATTGGTCATCAACAATCTTAAGTTCAGGTTTTAACCTTGCCTGAGTGATGACTTTCTTTATGAAGTGATTTCCAGATTCCCCATAGAGCCAGGCAACACGGATAACATAGTGGGAACTATTATTTGCCATGGTCGCTTTCTCACCTTGAAGTTTTGAGATACCGTATTGGCTAATCGGATTAACCGGATCAGATTCAAGATAAGGACTCCCCTTCTCGCCATCAAAGACAAAATCTGTAGAATAATAGACAATGGGAACATTCAACCTTGTTGCAAGTTTGGATAGATTTTCAGCTCCTTGCACATTGACAGCATCACAGAGGGACCTGTCATCTTCGGCTTTTTCAACGTCAGTGTAGGCAGCGCAATTGAGAATGGCTCTAACATCTTTCGGATCAAATCCTGAACTCTGGAAAGATAATTGAAGAGAACTTTCAATCTTTTCCATATTCGCAATATCCGTATTATGCCTGTCGAACTCAAGATAAGGGATATTCTGGGCAGTCAGATGCCGTTGAAATTCCTTGCCGAGCTGGCCATTAGAACCGAAAAGGAGGAAGTGATTTGACATAAACAAACCTCAATATAAAATGTACAAATCCCTTTTGATTTGGGAACTTTCGTATCAGTCGCAAACTGACGTTAAGCACCCATTTCATGTTTTTGGGGGACATTAGATAAAAAAAGCCATATAAGATGATATTAATATAACAACTTTTAATCGTGTTATCTATTTCTTATATTTTTTGCGGTTAAGAGAAAGATTACAACTTGTATAATTTGACAATGATTATAAATTTCAATATATTTATGATCAAAATATCATGCATTTTTTTTATTTATGGAGAAACAACAATGCAGAGGAACAACGAAGAAATCAGCTTTAATGAAATGATTTATTATTTTTATAAAAATATCAAAGTTTTCAGCATACTCGCAACATGCTTATTTATAATAGCATTATTTATTTATTTATTTATTTATTCTCAACATTATTCAGGGGTTCAGGCTTCTGTAATATATCCGTCATATGAAAAAATAGTGGATGTGACTGAAAAAATAATAGTCTCTTCTCCACGATTACAAGGGATAAAGCTGGATATAAAACAACAAGCAAATAAAACAATAATATTTTTCATGGTTAAAAAAAAAGAAACAGAGTCTGATTTAATAAAACAAGCAGAAAAATATTTATTTTATATATATTTTTATAACAGTCTCAACGAGTATGACGAATGGTTTTCATCTTCATACAAAAAGGAAGCCTTTAGTAATGTCAAAACAGTTGCATACGATAACTTATTTTTTAAAAACCGAAGCTTTCAAATTACGTACAAAGTAAAAATGAATGAATTCATACATTTTTTTGAACAGACAATCATGCCATCAAACAATTATTTAGATTCAATGGAGAAATTTCTCAAAACTATAGATGATATGACAATAAGAAATATATATGTGAACTTATTAAACGATTACCAGGTTCTTGTAAATCAAACAAAGCTTTCAGCTGTTGAGTCCCATTATAAGTCACAACTATCTTTTAAAACAATAATCCTGCTTTTAATCTTATCTGCTTTTTTCTCTTTTTTATTCATTTTAACACGTGATATCTATATATCCTATCAGAATTATATAAAAAACAAATCCGACGTGAATGAATGATACTAAACATTTACGAAAGATGCCAACCCTATTTATCCAGGGATATTTAGTATTAACCATTTTTAAACATATTATATTTGTTTTCTATAAACTCTTTTATTTCATATTCAAACCTTTTTCGGGAAAATTGAAAAGCATGCGTCCGTATATTTTGTGGTTCAAAAATATCGATATTTTTTTCAAATTTTTCTATAGCCATTAAAAGAGCATCAACTCTTTGGTCCATAAAATGTACTCCGGTTATCATATCGAGTACCGTCTCTTTTGTCCCGCCCTTACCTAAACATATGACAGGCGTCCCACATGCTTGAGCCTCTACTGGAGCAATTCCGAAATCCTCTTCTGCAGCAAAGACAAAAGCTTTAGCTTTTTGCATCATACTGATGAGAACATGATCATCTTGATAGCCCAAAAGTTCGATATTTTTCCCAGCTTTTGCTTTGATTTTTTCCATATCAGGACCTGTTCCGATGACTATCAGCTTTTTATCTGTTTTGCTAAAAGCCTCTACTATCAGATCGATCTTCTTATATGGAACCATCCTGGAGGCTGTCAAATAAAATTCATCTTTTTTTTCATGCAAGTTAAATTTCTCTACATCAACCGGTGGATAGATAACAGTACTTTCCTTCCCATATACTTTTTTGATTCGCCGTGCGATATAATGGCTATTGGCAATATAATGATCCACTCTGTTGATAGTACTCATATCCCATATACGGATCTTATGTAAAAAATATTTTGCGAGTTTCCCTTTAAGCCCCTTATCAAGTCCACTCTCTTTTAAGTATTGATGATACAAATCCCAAGCATATCGTATAGGAGTATGGACATAGCTAATATGCAACTGATTAGAATGCGTCAATATTCCTTTGGCTACAGCATGAGAACTAGACAAAATCAGATCATACCCGCTCAAATCAAATTGTTCGATAGCGAATGGGAAAAAAGGCAGATAATACCTGTATTTTACTTTAGCGTTTGGCAACTTCTGTATAAAACTGGTATGTGCAAATTTACCTTTTAAAATAATCTCCCTATCATTATCACTTAAAAAATCAATTAAACCATATATATTAAAATCATCCCAAATATTTGTAAAACTTTCAATACACTTTTCCGCCCCTCCAAAATCTCTAAACCAATCATGAACTAATGCCTTTTTCATAAGTTAGGTTAACCTCTCAATAACTTCTATAATCTTCTTCGCCGATTCTTCCCAGCTAAATCGTTTGATATTTTCAAAGCCTTTAAGTCTCAAATCATTTTGTAAATTTTCATCATTCAAGACCAATTC
>DYKD01000202.1 GCA_020722765.1 Brevinema andersonii
GACCGTTACCAGGACTGGACTTTCACCAGCGAGCAGACGATGACTTTCAGGACAGACCAGGCGCGGGTTGGGCACGTTTTTAAATTTAAGCACTATTGCCTGTTTTTTTTGTGAAATAACTTGACTCAAGTGTCCTTCAGTCAATGGTTCTGTATAGTCTATCGGAATAAGTGTAACCCCATTTTGGTTGCATAGAGCAGCCTTTTTTCTATCTCTTTCCTGTAAATCTTTCAATGCTTTTTCACCACCCCATGCTTCAACAGCGTGAAAATGTTGTTGCCCTTGATATTCAAACGCTAGTTTCATTTCAGGTAAGTAAATATCAAGTTCTAATCTATCAAGCCAATCTGGGCGGTGATGTCTAACAATAGGTTGATTGGGGTACAGATGAGTGATTAAGTTGTAAAGCAAAGTCTCACTGACCCAGCCTTCGCCTACTTTTTTGAAGCCAAATTCAGCACGGGCAATGTTTTCAACTCTGGTTGTGAATCTTCGACGGAATTGTGATGCCTCACGTCGTAATCTTTGATATTCTTTTGCTTCATCCAATTTGACATTATGAAAATATGTAATTTCATCGTCAGAAATATCCGCCCGTTTAGTACCAGCAACTATTCCAAAAATCCTTGCTTCTTCTGCACGGAATTTTTCATCAGCAATCTGAGCCGCTCTTATGTCTTGTTGAATTTCTTCTGGACAAACTTCTTGTAAATATGTGTTTGAAAGCGCCCCGGGAAAAATGCCAAGCCTAAAATAAGTTTGATTGATGTACCATCCATAATATTGAACAAATGTAACTCCATACATTTCATGACACCAACGAACAGATGGGGTTCTCATGTTGCAACGATGACACAGGTTGGGGGCGAAAATAGATTCAAATGCTCCATTTTCAAAAGATATACTTTGCGAAGTTTCGGCGATAACATTCGGGAATTGGCTATTGCTCAAAGGAGCATTTGATAACCCTTCAAAAGTTGAGTTCGGGTAATGGAGAGGGCGAAGTTTGATATAGTTTTCAACGGCGGAAAGTGCGCAAGAACATAGATAAGCCTGAGATTCATTATCTTTGGAGAAGGCTATAAAAGTACCATAATGATTTGGATAGTGAACAACGGGAAACGGCAGATTTTCCGTTACTGTGATGCCCAACGAAACTGGCGGTAGTGGAACTTTTTTGGGGGACTTTTTATTATTTCTCGATTTCATTACTCTTTATTCTTTATCTTACCCAATTTTGTTTTTGCAAGGAACTGCCCAACGTCGTGCGCTTCACCTGCTCCACGCAGCGCAGCGGAGCGTTGTCAGGTGTAAGCGCGTGTTAGCCGGCACTTTAAGGAAATACGATTCTTGCAATAGTAGTATCATCCTCTACCAATAGGTCCCATCTCGAAATCGATATAGCGCCAAATCATGGCTGAGCCCCCATCAGTAAAATAGAGTTTAGCTGTACAAACGAAGGGGCCATAAGCCGAAGTAGAAATGGCAAAACCGCTTGCCCTGCCCGTCGACACGAAAATCTTGTCACCCCAATGACGTCCAAAGTAATACTCAACCTTTTGTACACTGGCAAGTGTGGGATTCTTGTGCGGTATCAAATAAATTAGAATATCATAAAGTTGATTCGGCCTCTCTGATGGCGCGAGTTTATGGACGAGAAAGAGATCACGATTAGAGAGGTAATATTCTCCTCGCTCTTTATAGCGCTGTTGACCTTCGTCTGTTAGGCTCTCAATGAACTTGCCTCTTACTGAGATTGATGGGTCGGGAGAAACATAGCTTCCACCAATCTCAAAGGAAGCGATTTTTACTTGCGCGCCGCTCTTGACGCGCCATATGATTGCAGATATTAATTGCTGGATGACCCCTTTAAAAACACAAAGAAGAACTACTGCCAGAATAAACCACAGCAGGGACGGTAGAATTGACAGAATATCCATTTTGACCTCTGTATTCATGAGCAATTCTCACAATATGCAGCTCAACGATTAAGGATTGATACGGCGGGAGGGGACAAATCGAAGCAAGCGGACAAGTTTCCGCCGTATCAATCCGAGTTGAACTAAGCCGCACGCAGGATCGTCAGTGAGTTAGGATGGATTTGGAAATTATAGATTACGAAACCCATGGAAAACCTCCTATTGGGGGCGATTATATGTTCGAAGAAGGCTGACGTCAAGAAAAACAAGAAAGGAAAATGGCAGGAACAGGAGGAAAAATGGGCAAGAAGAATCGGGAGAGGC
>DYKD01000203.1 GCA_020722765.1 Brevinema andersonii
TTAAGCGGAGCAGTTTTCTTTCCAATCTGCGTTTTCTTCAGTTTTGAATATTTGGAACACGCTCGAACCCATGGAATGTTCGTTTGGTTCAGCATCATAATGATGATTATGGGAATCTACACGCTTTTAATGATGGTTTCAGAGTTCAAAAAGTAAGTTTTTCATGCATCCAAGAAATTAACGTCAAAATTCCCAAAGCTATTAACCCCATAATAATGATGAACCCGCAATAAGGATGAAGCATGTTAAAGACAACAGTAATCAAAGCAAAGATGAGAATGATGAATATGAAAGCAGAATAAAAAGGGGAACTTGCGGAGCTTCCCATTCACCGCTTACCTTCATATTTTCGTTAAGCAGTAAACGTTCCAAAGGACAACCATCATGTAAAAGACGCATAAACTGAAAATCGTAACCTTCAAAGTCTTTAGAACTTCCCCGCTTTTCTCCTTTTTTGCTTGGCGATAACACAGTAGTGTAACGAAAACCCCCAAGTATGAAGCTCCCATCTTTTGAATCAACGCTTCCTTAAGGTTTTGGTTTTGGAAAAGCGGGTTCGTTTCCCTTAACCCGTTTTTAACCCCGTAAACCGTTATGATGGCGTCTGCATAGCATAACCATTGAAGCAACGTTAACAGAAGGATAACGCTGATTCCATCTTTCCCTTTGTTCATTTTGTCCCCTTCTTAATGTTTTCTATGAAATCCCGTAAAGCTTGGTCTACAACGTAAGTTGCGGGCATTTCTGGGTTAAGGTTTAACAGTTTAATAATTTCATCAATTAAAGCTTTGGAGACACGAACTCCTATGACTTTCTTTTCGCTCATTTGTTTCCCCCATTAGCTATTAGTTACTACAAGTTAATAAGCGTTACTTTTAGGAACTTCCCTTTTTCTCCTCTACTATCATCACCGCATATTTATCATGTAGGTTAAGCGTGTTCACTTTAATCGGTAATTCTATGTCAAAGTCAAGAAATTCATTGTTTTTTGTAATAATTCTCAACCTCATTTTTCCTTTGCCTCAAACGGTTATGTTTACAACTGTAACATCTGATTCCCTTAATCCACATTCCATTTTTTTGACAATATACGTCTCCATTGTTTAACGCTCCATTACAATATGAACATAAAACACGGATGGGTTGCGGTTCATCAAAGTCAAGATAACTGCTTATTAGAAGTTGCGGGTTTCCGCTCCTATGCCTTTGAACGTATTGGTTGATGAACTCATCCAAAATATCGCTTCCACTTTTCCCTTCCCTACGACAAATTTTAACAAACTCTTTCCAATTCACCTTGTTAACATGAACTGCAACAACATCCCTTTCTGGATAGCTCTTTCCAGAAACCATCAATTCACCTTTTAAATTATATTATATAATTATATTATATAATTTACAATTAAACAATACACCTTTTCTGTCAACACCATCATTCATAATTTCCACTTCACCTTTCCTTCTACATAAAGCGGAATCGGAACTTTCCTTGCCTCTGGAAAAACATGATGCACGGGGTAATCCTTGCAGATTGCTTGTTTCTCTGCAAGTTCAACCGTCATCATCCAATCGTAAAGTCTGCATTCTCCATATAGTGAACCCTTGATTTTTCTGAAATATCGGCATTTGACACATGATTTAATTTTCAACCTTTCACATCCATGACGCTATTGAATTTGGGTTTCTTTGTAGGAAGTCAAGCATTTTTTTAACGGTTTCCTCTGAAATGTAAATCCACATGCGTTCATTCCATTCTTTAACTTCTTTAGTGTTATACGCAATTTTTTCCGTGTGGAAAACCCCGCTTATGGCAAGGCATAATTGCACTTTGTTTTTCTCTGGGTAACGAATCCATCTTAATTGAACTTGCGGGTTCTCGTTTCCTTTGAAGATGCTTTCCCTATCGCTTATGAAGAGAACGTTTGAACCGTCAAGCAACATTTCGTTTGAAAGGAACTTTGCAGAATCAAGCGGTAACCTTTCGCTTTTCCAATATTTTCTATCAACCTTTGCCAATGGTTTGTAAACTTGAAGGTTGACAAAGGTAGCGTTGAAAGTTCCGCATCCACAGATGAGCTTTTTCTCTTCATCATCCCAGATAACGCTTTTTCCACATACCGCACATGGGGAATCTCGGATATACCTTGTCATTCTAAATCCCCTGAAGCTTCCTTAACCATCAAACTTAAAGCTCTGAATAATCCCAAAAGAACCTCAAATTCATTCCCTTCCCCTTCAAC
>DYKD01000204.1 GCA_020722765.1 Brevinema andersonii
ACGGCAGTGTTGCAACTACGGGTACGGCTCTGACCAAAGTTTTGCCGCCTGTATCCCGTTTTTCTCCCGGAGGAGAACGTTCCAAAAAACGTGAAAGCGTGTTGGATAAATTGATACGTTTCTTTGAACGGTTTTTTGATATTTCTGGCGGTAAAATTTAAGGAGAATTCTAATGGTTGGAAGAATGGAAAAGGTTTCACTACGGGAAGTCTGGAAGAAAGAGGCGAAAGATTTTACCAGCTGGTTGTACGAAAATCTTGAAGTGCTGGGCGAGGAGATCGATCTCGATTTAACTCCAGACGAAAAAGAAAAAAGTGTGGGTTCCTTTTCCGCTGATATAACGGCTGAGGATGGGACAGGTCGAAAAGTCTTGATCGAAAACCAACTTGAGAAGACCGACCATGTGCATCTCGGACAGATTCTAACCTACAATTTCAAATCTCGAAGCAAAGGTTGCTGTCTGGGTTTCAAGTGACCCCCGGCCAGAACACATGAGGGCTGTGGAGTGGCTGAATGAAACTGGAAGCGGTGTTTTGTTCTATCTGGTGAAGGTTGAGGCATATCGTATCGGCAATTCAGAACCGGCGGCCAAGTTTACCGTAGTTACGGGTCCCAGTGAAAAAACCGAGATTGTGGGAGACGAAAAGAAGGAAATGGCGGAGAGGTACAATCTACGTTATGACTTTTGGGAATCGCTACTTGAACGTAGCAAGGAAAAGACGAACCTTCATGCGAACATTTCGCCCGGAACTGCAAACTGGATCGGTGCAGGATCAGGCGTTCGGGGTTTAGGTTTCAATTACGCCATTACCTATAAGTTTGGGCAGGCAGAGTTGTATATCGACAGAGGCAAGGGAAGCGACGACGAAAACAAAAGGATTTTTGATGAATTGCACGTGCAGAAAGCGAAAATAGAGAAAGAATTTGGTGAGAAACTGCGCTGGGAACGGCTCGATGATCGAAGGGCTTCTCCCGGATCAGCAAACGCATCGGAACAGCGGGTCTTGGTGATAGGGAGAAATGGCCGAAGATTCAAGACGAAATGATTAACGCTATGATCAGACTAGAGAACGCGCTTAAGAAGCATATCAAAGCGCTTAAAATCTAAAGAGAGATAAAAAATGGCAAAAAAGAATGCTTTTATCAGTTTTGATTATGATCATGATGACTTTTTGAGAACTGCTTTGGCGGGGCAAGCAAAGCATCTGGATTCTCCGTTCGATATTATTGACCGTTCTGTAAAGGAACCCCTCACGGGTAACTGGAAAGAAAAAGTCAAAGGACGGATTGAGCGTGCCGATGTAGTAATTGTCATATGTGGCCAGCATACGCATACCGCGTCAGGAGTCGCAACTTAGATTCAGATTGCTAAGGAGATAAAAACGCCCTATTTTCTTTTACGCGGTTATTCGGACAAAACCTGTACTCGTCCGACTTCCGCGTCAGTTTACGATACGATGCACGATTGGACGTGGGATAATCTTAAGAGATTGATCGGATAGACAAGGGGTATGAACATGGCAAAAAAGAGAGTGTTTATTAGTTTCGACGTTGACCACGATGAAGGCACAAAGAAAATGCTAGATTTGCAGGCGAAGCTTGAGGACAGCCCTTTTGACTTTACTGATGCATCTGTGAAAGAACCTCTTACAGGTGACTGGAAGGAAAAAGTCAGGCGCCGGATAGATAATATTGACCTTGTTATTGTTCTCTGTGGAGAATATACGTACACGGCAAGCGGTGTTGCATCAGAGGTGACTATTGCTCAAGAAAAGAAAGTTCCTTATTTTCTGCTGGCGGCATATGCCGATAAGTCTTGCACCATACCCACGACGGCTCAAACTGGAGACAAATTATATAAATGGACATGGACAAATCTTAAAGCGTTGATAGGCGGAGCAAGATGACGGAAAAAGACAACCAATTATTCAAAATCAGCGAAAAAGATTACGGGCAAGCATATAAAGAACACTTGCTTGCGCAGTATCAGCTTTACGTCGAAAACATGGAAAAGATCAGCGACCGAAGGCAGAATGCAAATAATTATTTCATCACGATTAATACGATCCTTATTTCCTTTATGGGAGTTCTCCTTCAGGCGAAATTGTTTGAATCTATTAGGTGGATTAAATCGCTGGTTGCATTGGTCGGAATAATCATATGTGTGGTCTTCTGGTTCCTGTTACGGTCATATAAGCAATTAAATACAGGAAAATTTAAGGTTATTCACGAGATTGA
>DYKD01000065.1 GCA_020722765.1 Brevinema andersonii
ATTCCCGACCTGATCGGGAATCCCATGCGACAAGGCTAGTGCGATCGTTCCCGATCGATTTGACATTTTTAACTCCGAAAGAGTATTATTTTTTTAATGCAGATGTTCATGGGGTAGAGTGATATGAATCCAGGATCAAAGAGGGCGTTTGTCATTTTTGCCGTTACCATTGCGATGATCTCCGTTGTGCTTTCGGGATGCTTGGTTGCTTTGATCCCACTCCCGCCGCCTCCGCCTCGAGTTAACGTTTCGGGTGTGTGGTCTGGAGTGTATGCTTTTACGCCAAACCAACAAATCAACAACTTCACCATGAATCTCACGCAAACTGGGACATCTCTCACAGGAACTTTTAACGATCAGACGTTACGATATTCTCGATACAACATCGTGGGGAACGTGATTGGTTATAAAATAAACTTTGTCGTTTCAATTTCTCAGAATGAATATCTTTCATTTGCCGGATCGGTTTACGGCGGCAATTGGGGCATGTCAGGAGATTTTTCGTGTTATTACAATGGCGTTCAGACGTATCAAGGTGCATGGAGCGCGGAAAAATGATATTTTGACTTTAAGGAGGCGTTTCTTTTGAAGCGATTTACGATTGTACTCATTACCCTTTTCTTATTCTGTATCGTCATATTTGCCAGTCAGTATGCACTTCGTCCCGGTGATGTCATAGATGTCAACGTTTATGGCCATCCCGAACTTTCCGGTCAATACACGATCGGGCCGGACGGTTACGCTCAAATAGTTCCGATAGGAGATGTGGATATCGGCGGTCTTACCGTTCAGCAAATCACAGAGCTTGTGACTTCAAAGATGCAATCATTCGTTTCACAGCCTCAGGTGACGATATCGATACAAAGTTATGCTCCGTTTTTGGTTTACGTCCTCGGAAGTGTTAAAAGTCCTGGCGCAATACAGATAACAGGTCCTCAAGCCAAACTTTCAGATGTCTTTGCCCTTGCAGGTGGTGCTTTGGACGATGCGAATTTAAGACAAGTGAATGTCATAACATCGTCTGGCTCATCTCTAACCGTCGATTTCTATGATTTCATGATGGGAAAATCCGTTACGGATCCGAGCGTGAATGCCGGAGACACCGTAATCGTACCGTCTTTGAAACAAGACGGCATTTTTGTGATGGGTGGTGTCAAAAATCCCGGATTTGTTCAGTACACACCCAACACTTCAATCCTCAATATCTTCAAAAACACCGGCGGCTTCGATCAAAATGCCGATTTGAAAAACACGATAGTTTTTTACAAAGGGCAGACAACAGGCCAGACGGTAAATCTCTCCGGAATATACAACGGTGAAATCCCAAATCTGAAAATCGAGCCGGGCATGGTTTTCCTTATACCCGTCTTCTCGATGCAATATGTCACGATCTTGGGCGCCGTCAAAAATCCGGGCACCTACAACTTACCTCCGTCAAATTCTGAATCACTTGCGGAAGTTCTCGGCCTCGCCGGCGGTCTTCTCAACTGGAACGAAGGTAAAATCAGCGTCATATCTCAAAGCAAAAGTGCCACCTATGATATCTCTCCTCAAGTGCTTGCCGCTGAAAGCGTCAAACCCGGAGACGTCATATACGTTCCCAAAGTACCGAACAATTACGTGACCGTCATAGGTGCGGTAAAAACGCCCGGCACTTACGAATTAACCTCTTCAAAGCCGGAACCTCTCACCAAGATCCTTGGCATTGCGGGCGGCCTTGTTGATTGGAATCTCGGACAAATCGAGATAATCACCGGCACGCAAACGAACACATATCCTGTTTCACCGCAAACACTTGCGGTCTTGACCGTCAATCCAGGTCAGGTTATCTACGTTCCGACGACGCTTTCAATGAAAGTTTACGTCTTCGGAGATGTCGTCAGTCCCGGCGTTTACCAATTCTCATCGGATATGAGAGCACTCCAAGCCATCCTTACGGCAGGCGGTCCTACCGCAGCCGGAGACATGTCGAATGTTTACCTCTTCAAAGGCGGTCCAAACAACTACCCACAGGTACTTAACCTGTCAAAAGATAAGATTCCGACCAACAACATACTCATAAGTCCGGGAGACATACTGTACGTTCCGCAGTCCGGACTTTACAATCTCATGCAGATAGTAAGCAACGTCACATCTCTGTTTAACCTTGCCGACAGCGGAATTTACCTGTGGAAGAGCATTGTTCCAACCACACCGTACTCAACTTCCACGACTCCATAGGGATGATGAAGATGAAAAGATTTCTTGTGCTTTCAATTCTTGTCTTAGTTGCGGGCTTATCCTTTGCCTTGAACATCTACGGCAATTTCACGCTGAACTCGACCAATACGACAGATCTCATCGGTGCGTCAAGCACCGTGAGATTGTGGCACACGCCATCTGCGTCTCTGTCTTACATCTTCGACTTTCAAATGGTCAGAAACACACTTGCCACGCCTTTTTACGCTTACATGACGCTCGATCATTACTTTTACGTAAACGGTGCGTACCTTGACTATTCATCGCCGAACCTTTCCGTTGATGTCGGAAGAATGGACTTTGTCGAAGGGCCGGGAAATTATTACCATCTTTTTTTGGACGATAACGCAGGCCCTCTCAACGGCATATCCGTCGAAGCGACCATCAACAAATATTTCACGTTCAAACAGGATATGATACTTTTAAACGACATCAGCCCAAGATCTCTGTATTGGAGGGAATTCGTCTTCCGCCCGACATCCAAATTTTCAATCGCTTACGAAGAAGCGGTGCTTTTCGAAAGATACTTCGATCCTTGGTACGCAATTATTCCTTTGCCTTACGCGGCAATCGAAGTTCTCCGAGAAACGCCGTCTCCATGGGCGCAGAATACGAGCTTAAACGACAATGCTTTCGCGGGCTTTTGGACGAATTATAACTTTTCGGACACATCACGGATATATTCGGAGCTTCTAATAGACGATTTCGATATGAACATGTTCTTTCCGGGAAGATATCAAAATCCGAATAAAATAGCGTGGCTCATAGGAGGCCAAACGAATATAGGCAAATTACAGCTCATCGGAGAATTTGCCGGAGCGACGGCCTACACCTTCGAAACGACGACGGGCGCAACGAATTACGCCTACGTTGTTTATCCTTCATGGAACAACATAGATCAAAACATGATAGGCTACAAATACGGAGAAAACAACGCCGCCATAAAAGTCGGCCTTAACTATCCCGTAACTCTCGGTGATTTAAGCACCGGCACGTTGTCATTGACATACACAAACGTTCATCTTGGCCTCAGGACGCCTCTCGAGCCGTGGCAAGGCAAATCCGAACCGCAAGGCACATATTGGCTCGACGATCCGGTACTCGAGGTCATGAACAAATTTTGTCTCAGCGCGCAAATGAATTTCGGCAATTTGATGATAGAACCCGCTTTGCATTACGACTACGTACAAAACCTGAACCTTCAAAGCGGATTGAATGCGAACCTTTTCTCTCTTTCGCTGACTGTCGATCAAACATTTTGAAATGCGAGGCATTTCATGAAGTTTTTTGTTTTATCGTTTTTTCTTACAATCGGCACAATAACGGCCATTGCGAATTCCGCCACACTTTTCGGCCCCTGGTCACAGAATGCGTGGATGATCAACGCGTACCTTTCGCTGAAGGGAGAAACGTTGCTAATCGAGTCGTGGCCTTTGCCTGAAGGATTTATCAAAAAGTACGTTCCCGATTCAATCTCTGACACGCTACCTTCCACAAGCACGCACTTTTTCTTCAAATTCTTTCCGGAGCTTTCGTACAACAACTGGTCATATTATCCGACATCGACATGGGTCGATCTCATTCAGGCGTACAGATATGATGCCATGAAAGACTTCGCGGACTTCGGCTTTCAAACATCCGTGGGAAATGATCTCTACGCATTAATAGATATGGACATACGAAAAGAAATGGGGAATTTTTTTGCGAAAGACGATGTGACGAATTTTCCGTTCACCTACCTTGATGTCTTCAGCCCGGCCATAGATGCGAATTTCCCGAATGAAGGTTACATCTCGTACTTCAACGGCAATTTGCTCCTTCAGGCGGGCAGAGAAAAACTTTCGTGGGGCCCCATGACAGACGGACTTGCGCTGTCGGATGCTTCTCCTTATTACGATCAGGGATCCTTCATGTACACAACTCCCGCCGACTTTATAAAAAGATTTTCATTCACATTCAACGCCATCTCGGTCGATCCGGAACTTACGCCCGAAGAATACGAAATACAATCCACATCTCCCGATCCGATAGCCGGAAATGCCGTCTACAACGAACCGTCAAAATTTCTCTTTGCCCACAGAATCGATCTTCAAATATTCAAAAATTTAAGAATCGGACTCGGAGAATTGAAATTACTCGGTGGGAAATATCCCGACTTCCGTGACTTCAACCCATTCATAATCTGGCACAACACGTACGGCGAAGGATACTCCAACGATATGGGCGATTTCGATTTCAATTACGTGCCTGTCGACGGAATCAACGTATACGGTGAATTCGCGCTCGATCAGCTTACGACCTCTCTTATAGCCGGACAACCCATAAATTACAAGCCGAGAGCTTACGCTTACGCGTACGGTCTGACAAAAAATTGGGGGAATTGGGACGATCTTTCGCAGATAGGAGTAGAATATTATTATGTAACTCCGTGGATGTACAACAGATGGCAGCCTTACCTTGAATTCACCAACAGGATCATGAGGGTATCGGAAAATCCGGGTTCACGTTTGTTCACAGATTATCCGTTCGGTTATCTTTACGGACCGGATGTTGAGACTTTGAGTTTTTTCTTCAACAATCACAACGGTCCTTTAGACACGAATTTAGCCTTTAACTGGATACAAAAAGGTCAGATAACGACTTTGACACCGTACAACCCGAATGATTACATGGCAACGACGCCGACCGGAACGGCAGAGGACATAAAAGATTTCAGTGCAACGTTTAATTACAATTTCACAAAATCAACATCGCTGTTCTTTTCGGGGGATTTAAGATACGTGATGAATTACCAAAATCAGGATACGCCAAACACACCGACTGTGCTCGGGAATGTGTGGCTTTACGATTTTTCTTTTGGAATCGAACTCAAGGCAAACTACTGATGCGCAACGCCATTATCAGGGTTTAACGTATATTGGGAGGGAAAAATGGATCAACAAGATCAAACCAACGAATTGACGTTAGGTGATATCTGGAGGATTTTCAAAAAAAGGTTGTGGATTTTTTTAATTATACTTATCGGCGTCGCGGTTATAACGCTCGTCTATGCGTACAGTCAAACACCGATATATGAAGCCACAACGACGATAAAAGTGTCGTCTTCGAATTCCAATTCCCTGACGGATTTATTCACTCAAAGTGCGCTTGGCTATTCATCCAATCAAGGCATATCGACCGATATCCAACTCATAAAAAGCCGAACGAATATTCAGCAGGTCATAGATGATCTGCATCTCATGGGCTACCTTGAACAGCCACACGCATCCGAAAGTTTGTTGTCCAAAGTGCTGAGAAAACTCCATCTCGCTTCCTCGGGCTCTCCATCCAAACTTACAATGGAGCAGGCCATAAGTACGGTTCAATCATGGGTAACGGTTTCACCCGTTCAAAATACCAACATCGTACAGATATCCGTCCAAAATGCCAATCCTACGCTTGCTGCAAGCGTTGCCAACGATCTGGCCGTTGTCTACAGCAATCAACTTAAAAGCCTTGCGAAACAACAATATGCGCTTCAAGCTCAATTCATAGAGTCCCAGGTTCCATCCGTTGAGACGAGTTTGAACAATTACGAAACTCAAATAAGGAATTTCGAAGAACAGAACGGAGTCTACGAACTCAATTCGGAAGCCGCTTTTCTCTTTCAGGCTCTTACAAGTTACGATCAGCAAATCAACACGCTCGAAACGAGTTTGGCGGCAACGCAAGCCTCCGTTCAGGGCATTCAAAAATTGCTTTCGAACATGAACATGACAGTCGTCTCGGCGACGTCCATATCCGTTAATCCGTTGGTTACGCAGCTTGAATCAAAACTCATCGATCTGAAAGTCCAGCTTGCAAATGTTCAAAACCTTTATCCTCCTACCGATCAAAGGGTAACGGCCATTCAGGCTCAAATAGCCGAAACTCAGCACGAACTTGAAAAACAAGTTGCAAATGTAGTGTCCGGATACAGTGTGAGTATCAATCCGCTCTACCAACAACTTTACAATCAACTCATTTTGGCCGAATATCAGACGGAAGTTACAAATGCGACGATAGCGGCGCTCAAAAAAGTGAGAGCGGGATACGAGTCGAAATTGCAAACTCTTCCCGCAGTGCAACAACAATTGACAAATCTCAACAGACAGCTGAGCGTTGAGGAAAATCTCTACACTTTGCTTTTACAGAAACTCGAAGAGACCAAGATATCTGAGGCGGGCGTAACGAGCAACGTGGCGATAATCGATACCGCTTACGTTTCGAATTCACCCGTGAAACCAAACAAAAAACTCGATCTGGCGATAGGTGTGGTGCTCGGGATCTTTTTGGGTTTGGTAATCATCTTCATAATCGAATATGCCGACAAAACGCTTGCGGAAGAAAATGAGATAGAAAGAATAACGGACGGAATCCCGATAGTCGGAAGAATTCCGAAGATTGATTTAAAAGACAAGGAGAACGAAAATTTCGTAGCGAAAGAGCCAACATCTCCATCCTCGGAAGCGATAAAGATAGCCTTGACAAACATAACGTACTCGACTGACAAAAAAATCAAAAAGATCCTCGTGACAAGTCCAACCCCTCAGGATGGCAAAACGATCATATGCACAAACATCGCCCAAGCCCTTGCGCAAAACGGAGAAAAGACATTGCTTATGGATCTCGACATGCGCAGGCCCAGACTTGAAGAGGCATTCGGACTTGAAGAAAAGGCCAAAGTCGGTGTGACGAATTGCATAATATTCGATACGCCGTTAGACGATGTGATAATAAACATTTCGGACAATCTCGATATCCTCCCGGTCGGTCCGCTTCCTCCGAATCCCACCGCCATATTGACTTCTCCCAAAATTCTGAAGATAATCAAAGCGCTCGAGGATAAATACGATAAAATCATCATAGACACGCCGCCTGTGCTTGTCGCTGCCGATGCCGGCATCATCTCTCATATGACCGACGGCACAATTTTTGTCGTCAAAATGGGGCAAACGAAGAGAGATGCGCTAAAGCTTGCCATATCCAACCTCATGTCATCCGGTGCGAAAATTCTCGGTACGATCATAAACGGCGTATCGTCAAAGGGCTCTTCGTATTACTATTACTACTATTACACGAAAGATGGCGAGAAGAAGAGAAAGGAAGGGAAATAGGAGGCATTTGTGCTCATAGACATGCATACTCACTTTTTGCCGGGTGTGGATGACGGGTGTAAAGACATAGAAGAATCTTTGTATCTTCTCAACCGATGTAAAGAAAACGGCGTGGATATCGTGTATCTCACACCGCACGTCAACCATCCGAAATATCCCAACACGAAAGCACACCTTGCAGAAGTCTACAACGACGTGAAAACACAACTTGAATCAACCGGCGTTAAAACGTATCTCGGCAGCGAAGTGTACCTCACGCCCGATCTTGATTTTGACAACATCGTTCCACTCGGCGAAACCCCTTATGTGCTTGTGGAGACCGCCCTCGATGTTTTTCCGGCTTACATTACCGATATGCTTTTCAAACTTCAATTGGCCGGCTTTATTCCCATACTCGCACATGTGGAAAGATTTGCATGGTTACAAAAAGACAGTCATTTGCAAGTTTATCTTAAAACACATGATATAAAATTTCAAATGAACTACGTAACATTTTTAGATCTTAGACATAACCCAACTTTAAAGAAATACATTTCCAATTCTTGGATAGAATTCATAGGCAGCGATGTGCATCATGAAGGGGACGGGAGAGTATTGCTCCGAAAAGACAAAATGACAGAAGGATACAACAAAGAGTTGGGAAGTTAAAGCTGGTTTTGGTACAGTGGGGGTGATGAAATGATTTTTGAATATTTGTTTGTATTCTTAGTTTTTATCGGATCAAGTTGGATGATCTTCTACGAAACTAAAAAAAGCGAACGTCAAAAATGGTGGATTGATATTGCTTTCTTCATTTTAATCGGATTATTTTCACTTGTTCTATCCAATTTGAGCGATAAATTATGGATTTTATATCTTTTAATTCCTGAAACTGTACTTTTTATTTCAGGACTCATGAAAGATATGAGGAAGATCGGCACTTTAACCAATTTTCTGATACAGCTTGTTGCTTTTATATTCGTGTATTTCTTCATCAACATCGGAATATCGAATTTGAAAGATCCGTTCATAGATAAAAGTATTTCTCTTGGTTTTTTGTCTTTATTCATCACACTGATATGGATGTTTATCATAACCAACTCTTTAGCGATAACAGGAAAAGTTAAAGGCTTATTGCCTGCCATATCACTTATAAGTGCTTTTGTGCTTTTGATGACATCTTCAAATGTGCTGAGCGTTTCTTTGCTCTTCACGGCTTTCCTTGCGATTTTTACGGTGAGTTTCGTTCAAAATATGCGTAGCGATAACAATGTTATTTTGGGAACATCTATTTCTCAAGTTTTTGGGTTCATTTTTGCCGTTTTGGCGATAAAAGGTGCTTCTTTATCGGCCACTTCAGTTGTCTTGTTTATTCCGGTAGTGTTTTTCATAATGCTAACTCTTCAAAAAATTTACTCATTTTTCAAACATGATCGTAAAATGTTCGCCCGAACATTTTTAACGCCTGAAAACATACAGTCTAAGTTGATAAACTTGGGTTTCTCAGAAAAGACATTCGTACTGATGTCTTTAATTTTGACTTTGTTGCTTTCGATTTTTGACATGATTTTCAGACGCAATCCTCAACTCGTGGCAATAGCGATTTACGTAATCACGGCAGTAATTTTCTTTTCTGCCTTAAGACTTTTAATATTCATAAGAGACTATAAAGATGGATATAGAAAGGGGAAAAGCAGAATTTATGTCGTAAATCAGTATTATCATAATGATAACACTGCAACGGGTGAAGTTTTGAAAGATCTATGCGAGGGGCTTGCTCAAAATGATTACGATGTCATGGTTTTAGCCTCAAAATCATCTTTTAGCGATCCTAAGACTGAGATCATAAATGGTGTGTACGTCGAAAGACTTTGTGCAATACCAAAGGGAAATTCTTTGATAACAAAAGCACGGGGATATGCAAAATATTTCTTTTGGGTATCGTTCAGATTCCTAAAAGTCAAAAGGAATTCCACAATTTTGGTTCTCACGACTCCTCCTCTCGTAGCCATAATTCCAGTGTTATGGAAGCCATTCAAAGAATTCAAAATCGTTTATAGTCTACAGGATCTTTATCCAGACGTGCTCAATGTGTTACAAATGACGAGTAAAACTTCGACGATTTACAAAATTTTGAAGAAAGTTGAGGGCACAATCCTTTCTAAAAGTGATTACATTGTGCCAGTAGGAAATGGCATAAAAAGAAAGATCATCCAGGATTATGCCGTAAATGAAAAAAAGATTCTCGTCATAGAAAACAGAGCTTTAAAGGCTCACAGAGAATATGCGGCCAAAATTATGAAAACTTCAACTTCAGATGTTAACCGAGAGAAAGAGTTCATTGTGCAATATGCTGGGAATCTTGGCAGAGTTCATGAATTTCAAACAGTTCTTGAAGCAATTCGTATTTCTAATGAGGAAAAGATTAAAGATATAAAATTTCAATTCATAGGTGGTGGATTTAACTACGATAAGTTAAAATCAACAGTTGAAAAACAGAAGATCAAGCAAGTCGAATTTTTGCCTTATGTTTCTCCGAAAGAAGTTATTGATTTTCTTGTCAGAAGTGATTTACAACTGGTAATTTCGAAAAAGGATTTGTTGAGTACGGCATTTCCAAGTAAATTTTATGGAATAGTGGCTGTCGGTAAACCGATGATTTACATATGCGACGGTGAAGACGATATAATCGAATACATAAGGAAATACAAATTTGGATTTACAATTCCAAATGGACATGGCAAAGAACTATTTGAAAAAATAATCATGCTAAAAAGATCTCCGGATCTTTTAAAAGAATTCTCGATCAATGCTTTAAATCTGAATCGATCGATGAACTATGAACGAGATGTTCTGAAAAAATATGAAACATTATTTGATCGATTGAATTCACCAAATTATGCTTGGAAACCAGTTGAAGAAATTTTTGCGACAGGCGATAACAATTTTGGTACTTTTTAAATGGAGGCGTTTTGAATGTTCAAAGATAAGATCTTACTCGTTACCGGTGGAACAGGATCATTTGGAAATGCGCTCGTAAATAAATTACTCAAAGAAGATGTAAAGGAAATAAGGATCTTTAGCCGCGACGAGAAAAAGCAAGATGATATGAGAAACTTTTACAAAGACGACAGACTGAAATTTTACATCGGAGATGTCAGAGATTTCAGCAACATAGCGAGTGCTATGGAAGGCGTTGATTATGTGTTCAACGCCGCAGCGTTAAAACAAGTGCCGTCTTGTGAATTCTTCCCAACGGAGGCGGTTAGAACAAACATACTTGGCACGGAAAATGTGTTAAACGCAGCAATTTCCAACAGAGTCGGGAAAGTCGTGATACTCAGCACGGATAAAGCAGTCTACCCTATAAACGCAATGGGAATGACCAAAGCGCTCATGGAAAAAGTTATGGTTGCAAAAGCCAGGACGAACACAAACGGCACCTTACTTTGCGGAACAAGATATGGAAATGTCATGGCATCAAGAGGCTCTGTCATACCTTTGTTCATAGATCAGATAAAACACGGACAAGCCTTAACCGTAACAAACCCCAACATGACAAGGTTTATGATGACGTTGGACGATGCCATGAACCTCGTGTTTTACGCTTTCGAACATGGTAAGCCGGGAGACATCTTCGTTCAGAAGGCACCCGCGGCAACGATAGCGGATCTTGCTCAAGCAATTAAAGAACTGTTCAATTCAGACAGTGAGATAAAGATCATAGGGACACGCCACAGTGAAAAATTGTACGAAACACTTTTAACATCAGAAGAAAAAGTAGTTGCCCAAGACCTCGGAGACTATTACAGAGTACCGATGGACGCAAGAGATCTGAATTACAGAAAATATATAGATCAGGGAGAAATAATAAGTGATAATGTCGAACCATATACTTCTCACAACACCAGAAGATTGAACGTTGAAGAAATGAAAGAACTTCTCTTGAGCGTCGATTATGTGAAAGAAGAATTGAAAAAATACAAAGTGGTCATATGAAAACCATTCTTGTAACCGGAGCGAATGGATTTATAGGTAAGAATCTCGTCGAACATCTTTCCAGAATGGAAGGTATAAGTATTCTTCGATTCGGCAGAGAAAATTCTCTTGAAGATCTTGAACAGTATACAAAAAAAGCAGATTTTGTGTACCATCTTGCCGGTGTTAACAGAACCGAAAATGAAGCTGATTTTAAGAAAGTCAACGAAAATTTGACAGAAAAACTGATTGAATTTATGGAAAAAGCAGAATCAAAAGCCACAATTGTAGTTTCTTCTACCATTCAGGCAGATCAAGAAAATGCGTACGGCAGAAGCAAAAAAGCTATGGAAGAGATTTTGCTCGATCATAAAAAGAGAGCCGGAACCCATGTTTATATTTACAGGCTCCCGAATGTCTTCGGAAAATGGGGAAAACCGAATTACAACTCTGTCGTGTCGACATTCTGTTACAACATCTCTCACGAAAAAGAGATATGGATATCCGACAGAAAAAAAGAGGTCGAATTGGTTTACATCGACGATGTCGTAAAAGAATTCATCGGACTGCTTGACAACGAAAAGGACGACGAAGGCTTTCGGAACGTCAGCCCCACGTTCAAAATAACCCTCGGAGAGCTTGCGGACAGAATTTACGAATTGCGCAACATAAGAAAGACGTCTGTCATTCCGGACTTATCTGACGATTTTACAAAAAGGCTTTATTCAACTTATCTGTCTTATCTTGGCAAAGATGATTTTTCATACAATCCTGAAATCAAGGCGGATGAACGCGGCAAATTATTCGAACTCATAAAATCAAAGCAATTCGGCCAGATTTTCGTTTCCACCACTCACAAAGGAATCGTGAGAGGAAATCATTATCACGACACAAAAGTGGAGAAGTTCTGTTTGATCAAAGGAAAAGCAGTTATCAAATTCAGAAACATCCTGAACGATGAAGTTATTTCGTACGAGGTTTCGGATGACGATATAAAGATCGTTGATATTCCTCCCGGATATACTCATTCGATTGAGAATACCGGAGAGGGTGATATGATAGTACTGTTCTGGGCAAATGAGATCTTCGATCAAAACAATCCTGATACATATCACGAGAAGGTATGAAGATGAGCGTAAACAAATTGAAGTTGATGACAATAGTCGGTACACGTCCTGAGATAATACGCCTTTCTGAAGTTATAAAGGCGTGTGATAGGTATTTTGATCATATACTCGTGCATACTGGACAAAATTGGGATTACAATTTGAACGATATCTTCTTCGAAGATCTTAAACTCAGGAAACCGGATCACTTTTTAAATGTCGTTGGTGATAATCTTGGAGAAACGATGGGAAACATAATCTCGAAATCGTACGACCTTCTTTTCTCCCAAAGGCCGGACGCGCTTTTAATACTTGGTGACACGAACAGTGCTTTGAGTGCGATATCTGCAAAGAGATTGAAGATTCCTATATTTCACATGGAAGCCGGCAACAGATGTTTCGATCAAAACGTTCCGGAAGAGATAAACAGAAAAATAGTCGACCATATAAGCGACATAAACCTTCCTTACACTGAGCACAGCAGAAGGTATCTGCTTTCTGAAGGAATCAGAAAAGAACATATCTTCGTAACGGGCTCTCCGATGGCAGAAGTCTTGAACGTACACAGAGAGGCCATAGACTCAAGCGAGGCTCTTGATAGATTGAATTTAAAAAAGAACGAGTACATCCTTGTAAGTGCACATCGTGAAGAAAACATAGACATAGAAAAAAACTTCATGGATCTGACCGAATCTTTGAACGCAGTCGCCGAAGAGTTCAAAATGCCGATAATCTATTCAACCCATCCGAGGAGCTGGAAAAAAATAGAAGAAAAGAAGATAAAATTCGATCCTCTTATAAAAAATATGAGACCATTTGGCTTTTTCGATTACAACAAACTTCAGAAAAATGCTTTCTGTGTTCTATCTGACAGTGGGACATTGAGTGAAGAATCATCGATATTGAATTTCCCAGCTGTTTTGATAAGGACAAGTACGGAAAGGCCCGAAGTACTTGATAAAGGTTCGATTGTGATAGGTGGAATAACTCCCGATGAAGTTATAAATTCAATTTATCTGTCGGTTGAATCTTTCAAAGAACAAAATGAGAATATCAGACCGGCCGATTATTTCGACACGAATGTTTCATTGAAAGTGGTTAAAATAATTCAGAGCTACACAAAGATAATCAATGAAGTTGTCTGGAATAAACAATGAGAATATTGATGATCGGTCCGTTTCCGCCACCTATACATGGAATGTCCGTAGCAAATGAGATGTTGTACAAAGGCTTGAAAAAAGAGAATGACGTGCGCAAAATCAATACAAACACCGAAGTTGTTTTGGGCAATCTCGGCAATCAGGGGAATTTTTCATTTGGAAAGGTTTTTCGATCGT
Organism: Brevinema andersonii; assembly: GCA_020722765.1. GTDB lineage: Bacteria > Spirochaetota > DYKD01 > DYKD01 > DYKD01 > DYKD01. The sequence goes on from DYKD01000065.1 coordinate 13,774, forward strand.
TTTTTCAAATAGCAAAAGGGTTTTTTTCGATTCTTTTTTCAAAAAGATTTGACGTTGTTTACATAACACCTGCCCAAAGCCCAAACGGATACATAAAATACATTCCTTTCATGTGGGCTGCCAAAATAAGAAAAACGCCATATCTGATACATATTCATGGAGGATATTTCAGAACTATGTACGATGGGGTTTCCGGGTTCAGAAAAAAAATGATTGGAAACAGCCTTAAAAATCTTTCGGGTGCCATTGTACTGGGAAATTCACTCAGATACATGTTCGAAGGCTTGATGCCGGAAGAAAAAATCTTTGTATGCGAAAACGGTGTCGAAGACGAAATTTTTGCAACGGAAGAGGAAGTCAACAAAAAAATCGAAAAATTCGGAAAAGACGACACGATACGGATCGTTTATCTGAGCAACTTGATAAAAACCAAAGGAATTCTCGATTTGCTTGAAGCCGTTAGAATTCTCAAAAATAAAGGCAAAAGGGTGCATCTGGACGTGGCAGGTGCGATAGAACCCGAAATAAAGGACAAAGTCGAAAGATTCTTTGAAGAAATGCCGAATGAGGTGGCTTACCACGGTGTCGTATCCCGCAGCGACAAGAAAAAATTGTTGCTTGATAACTATGTATTCTGCCTGCCGACTTATTATCCTAACGAAGGCCAGCCAATATCCATTCTTGAAGCCATGTCGTGCGGGTGTGCTATAGTTACAACCGATCATGGTGGAATAAAAGACGTTGCCAAAAAAGAATTTTCTATATTCGTTGAAAAGGGAAATTCCGATTCAATTGCTCAGGGAATTGAAGATGCTTACAAAAATTTTGAATCTATTTCTTTGAAAGCGTGGAAAGTGGCAAAAAGCAATTATTCTTCAGATCAATTTGTTAATCGTGTGATAGAGGTACTGTCTAAGTGCTCAAAAAGATGAAAATAGGAGTTTTGACCAATGTCCCGACACCTTACAGAAAAAAGATGTGGGAAGCGTATTCTGAAATAGAAAATATAACTTTTGACATTTTTTACCTTTCTAAAATGCACAAAGACAGAAAGTGGGATTTTGATAAAGCTGCAGGAGTTAATGAAGTATTTTTAGATGGTATCCATTTAGGTAAACTAAATCTTGAGATTTTTTCTTTGGCGAAAAAGTACGACTTATGGATCATAGGCGGCTATTCAGAATCAACAGTTCAACTTTTGATTTTGCTTTGTAAAGTCCTTAAAATTCCTTACATTATAATGTTTGATGGCATTTCTCCTAAAAAAATTGATGCAAGGGAAAATAAATTAAAATTTTCATGGAAGAAGTTTCTTGTAAAAGGATGTTTTGCATTTTTTGGAAATGGAACAGTCGGAAAACTTTA
>DYKD01000205.1 GCA_020722765.1 Brevinema andersonii
GGGAAGAAAAGCGTTCAAGAGATCTCTGAGATATTAAATCAGTCGGACACTTACATGGAGTTATCAGAATGGGCATGCATATTTGAAAGGATAGCAAATTCGAATGACGATCCCGTAATATTGATGAGAGATGGACTGCTGAGGACCAAGAAGATTAAAGCTGAGCTCATACCAAATCTCTGGGAAATTCTGAAGGAAAAAAAGAGGATTGTCAAATTAGTTGGAGTTTCTAAAACCTCCAAAGTGATGACTTTGCTGTCAACTGCCATATCAATGGAACATATTTTCCCTGGTAATTCAATAGGTTACGTGAAAATTCCAAAACATCTTGAGGTGAGAGCATATCGGTGGTCCGGAAAGGGTAAAATTTCTGAAAAGAAAAATAATATCTTCTTTGCATTTGGCGATTTGTACATTGCAAAGTTATCTAGAAACAGTAACTTGTTGGTTACAGTTGAAATTCCTAGAGATTGGAAAAATGAACAAGAAATATATTCCGAACGTGAAATTGCTGAATTAATGGCACACCTGGCTAAGGATTCCGGCTATTCCTATCCTGTGCTTGGGTATCCTCAGACGATAATGAGGGCCCATGAAGCAGCTGCAAGAGTTGGGTTTCCCGCTTCCATTGTTAGGGATAAAATAATGGACAAACTAAGAGAAATGCTTGACGAAGACGGAAGGGATTTCATGCGGGATGCCAGTGTTCTAACGGAATTTGTAAATAAGGGTGTATTAGGGGGCGGTTACATTGATGAATAACGGAAATGTAATGGGAGTTTTTATTGGATTAGAGAGTGCAACTTATGAGTATATCGCAAATATTATTGCCCCTTATCAGACTAATTTTGAGTTAGAAATCGGAGATTTTCTCCTGATAGAAAATATGGGGTCATACATTGTTTCTAGAGTAACTGAGTATAGACCAACGGGCGAACTGACATCTTTTATGGGCCAGAAATGGTTAGGAGATGTGGCAAGCAATTTAGATGCTATAGGGCTGGACATAAAGGAAAAGAAGATAAGATATACAGTCAGAATCAAGATACTTGGGAGTCTACACAACAAAACTTTTAGACCAGGCGTCACAAAAATCCCCAATATCACGAGCAAAGTGTACAAGCCTTCTGAAGACCAACTGCATGAAATAATAGAAACTGTGAATCGTCAACAGTCCAATGGGAAAGAGATAGGATCTCTTTATTCAAATAAAGATATCAAAATCAAATTCAACATATCAGAGCTAAATGCGAAGCGTACATTTGTATTTGCTAGAGCTGGCTATGGAAAAAGTAACCTTATGAAACTTATTTCCAGCGACTGGCCTAAAAACGAAGGAGGTCTTGTGATTTTTGATCCAGAAGGAGAATATGCAGTAACTGACAGTAAGAAAAGACCCGGAATAATGGATCACAGAGAAGCAATCCTGGTTACAAACAGAAGAATAGACACTAAACTAAGAAACGTGTATCGCTACATGAAGCTTAATTTACGTGAGTTTGATCCGAAATTTATCCTCCCGATTATCGTTAATCCTTCAAAACATGAGACCGTGTTCTTTTCAAAATTGATGGGCTTGGAAATTGAAGATTGGGGAAGGCTAGTTGATTTGCTTTACACTCAAGGGTGGAAGGCAGATTTATCTGAAGTCGCAGAAATCGTAACTGGTAGTGGTGAAGATGCCAGCAATTTCCAACCCGTTCTTAATAATTTAGTCTCACCAATTCGTAGTTTACATGATCCAGATTCTCATCTGATGGATATCATCACCGAAGCTATGAGTAGAGAAGAGGTAATAATAGTGGATATCTCATTGTTAGATAGCAAAACTGCGTTGCAGTTGAGCTCAATGGTGGTGAAATGGATATTTGACCACAATCAACGTAACTTCACAGATCAAGACACCAAATTGATAAAAGCCACTTTTGTTGTTGAGGAAGCCCAGTCCGTTATAGGCCAGGATTCTAATTATGCTTCATTTATTGAATTGGCAAAAGAAGGCAGGAAGTATGGGTTAGGTGGTATTTTCATAACACAACAGCCCGGCAGCATTCCGTCTGATATACTAAGCCAGGCAGACAATTTCTTTGTGTTCCACCTGATCAGCAGAAGTGATCTAGAAAGTTTAAGACGTGCGAATGCACACTATTCAGATGATATCCTGACACAGATTTTAAGCGAACCTATACCTGGCAAGTGTTACATGTGGACTTCATTTCAGCCTTTTGTTTT
>DYKD01000206.1 GCA_020722765.1 Brevinema andersonii
TACAGTATTTAATTGAAAAAGGAGAAATGTCGCAAAAGTATTTGACTTATACAAGGTCTTGACTTATGACTCAAATGCTACTATTCTTTGATTATGGCAAGACCATTGCGGATAGAGTATCCAGGAGCCGGGTACCACGTTACCGCCCGTGGCAATGCTCGAGGACCCATTTTCTTTGATGACGAAGACCGCCGATCCTTTCTGACGATCCTTGGGAGCGCAATCAATCATTTCAACTGGCTTTGTCATGCTTACTGTCTGATGGAGAACCACTATCACCTTCTCATTGATACCCCGGATGGTAACCTCTCGCGCGGGATGCGGCAACTGAACGGTGTCTACACCCAGAGGGTCAATCGACGTTACTCCCGGGCAGGGCACCTTTTCCAAGGAAGGTTCAAGTCCATCCTGGTAGACAAAGAAAGTTACCTGCTGGAATTGGCCCGCTACGTGGTGTTGAACCCAGTGCGGGCGAAGCTGGTCAAGGATCCTAAAGATTAGGAGTGGAGCAGCTACCGCGCTAAAGTTGGAATAACATCAGTCCCCGAGTTTCTCTCCACAGACTGGATCCTCAGCCAGTTCGGGGAACATAAGGAAGAATCTCAAGTGGCGTACAGGCACTTTGTGGCGGAGGGGATGGGAAAGACAATGTGGGAAAACCTCAAGGGCGGTGTAATCCTAGGAAGTGATGATTTTACCAAAAAAGTCATTCCGCTTCTTAAAGGAAAGGAGCCATTAAAGGAGGTGCCGCGGGCACAACGATTTGCTGCCCGGCCATCGCTGGGGGAGCTGTTTGCAGGGGTAAAAGGGAGTAAGTCAAAGCGGAATGATAAGATCTATAAAGCTTACATCCAGCATCGGTACACGTTAAGTGAGATCGGACGGGAGCTTGGTTTACACTATTCTACTGTCAGTAAAATTGTGCACGGTAAGAAAGAGGTGTTAGAAAAGTCACAAGCCAAGACCTGACCCCAAGAATTTCATTCTTTCGAGGGCTTTTATTATAACTCAATTCGTTTATTTGACAAAATTGGGGGAATAGCCTAAGATTGCAAAAAAGAAGAGAAGGTTAGGAGGTCTCAACGTAAACTAACCTCAAACCACCCAAGAAATGGGGTACAGCTTAATGCTAGGAACTAAAAGGAGAAAAAAGCCAGTTCAGGCAAAGGTTTCAAGTTATAAAAACATAATAACAGGAGAAAACACGGAAGATTTTTTTGAAGAACTGCTCGATCAATTGGAGGAGGGTGCCTACATCTTAGACCAAAACCGCAAAATCCTCCTGTGGAACAAAGCTGCAGAAAAAATTACCGGGTACACTAAGACAGAAGTTAGAGGAAAATCCTGTAAAGACAATATTCTTCGCCATGTTGATAAAGATGGAAACAATCTCTGCGAAACGGGATGTCCGATGCTCTTTGTGCTAAGAGGCAAAAAAAATATTGAAGCGGATGTGTTTCTCCATCACAAAAAAGGGTATCGTCTTCCTGTTCATATCAAGGGTTTCCTTCTTTCCCCAACTTTTTCAGATAAATATCATCGTAATTCGTCGCCACTCGCTCTAGAATTGTTTCACCCCCTCTGGCAGAGACTTTTTGTTTCTCCAGAGGATCTCGCTCAACTTGCTCTTCAAGATACTCTTACAGAATGCCTCAACCGCCGTGGATTAGAAACCCTTTTTTATTTCCGTTTGGAAGAGATGCTTTCCTATAAAAAGAAAATCGGTATTCTCTTCTTTGACCTCGATAACTTCAAATCTTATAATGATACCTATGGTCATGCCCTAGGAGACAAGATCCTCTCGAATACCGCAATGACAATAAAACAAACTCTCCGCCCGTTTGATCTCATTTGTCGATGGGGAGGAGAGGAGTTTGTTGCTATTGTTTTCGTCGATAATGTATCTCAGATACTTCCTATTGCAAAACGTTGTCAGGTCCTTCTTTCCGCTCAGTTTATCGAGCATGGAAAAGACAATATCTACATCACGGCATCTATTGGTGCCACTGTCCTCAATCTTACCGAGAAATTAGACAGTGCCATCAAGAGGGCTGATCTCCTCATGTACCAGGCAAAACAACAAGGGAAAAACCGTATTATTCATGATTTGGGCTAAGAGGTTGGGGAGTACTATCGCCAAAAAATACACCCACCCAAAGGGGTCAGGTCTTGACTTATGACTCAAATGCTACTATTCTTTGATTATGGCAAGACCATTG
>DYKD01000207.1 GCA_020722765.1 Brevinema andersonii
AAAAAATTAACCTTGCTATTATGAGAAAACTGAAAGAACTCGGTCTTTCAATTGCGTTTCCTACAATGTCCATATACCTGGAGAACGAAGACAAAGTATCAGGCAACGCCTTAAAGACGGAGAGAAAATCACAAAAGAAAGAGAACAAGGAAGAAGACCTGCCTTTACAAAAAACTTGATATATTGTGGTTTTGGAGGTGGAGGAGACAGTGGGGGTGGTGATGCGGGATAATAAAGGAAAGAAAATGTTGGTTATTCGAGGTCATCACTTGTTTGATATGTTAGATGCTATTGGAACTGGGAAATCATCCCACAAGACGCTGGGTCCTGTGGCAGAGAAAATAAGGACAGATCCAAGTATACTCATCAAGGTCGTCATTGGTGTGGATGATATTTGCTCTCCGTGCGAATGGTGGGATCACGACAAGCAACACTGTAAGCGCAACATCACCGAATATCCCAGCGACAATCAAGACTCATTAATTTCGGATGAAAATGCTATTCGCGTTCTGGGTCTTAAACCAAATGATATCGTACGCGCTGACAATCTTTATCAACTTATCAAAAGCAAAGTGACCAAGGATGTCTTTGCGCGGGAAGTCTGTGTTGCCTGCCGGCTGGTGGACAAGTGCAAAGAGACCTATGAGCAGAAGATATCGGCCGCGCTTAGTGTGCTATCGGCACAGTTGACAAAATAATCATAGTTTTTTTGGAAGAACCATAAATGTGGATGAATGATAGTGGAAGTGGTGATAGATATATGAAAGTAATCGGTTTGACTGGTGGTGCTGGGGCAGGAAAAGACGAGGCAATAAAAGTTTTTAAAAAATTCGGAGCCAATTTTTTGAACTACATTCCGCACAACAGCATTCTCGTAGGAAAAACACCTCACTACTGCCACCTTTTGTTTCACCGTAACCTCTTCAGGTTTCTGCGAGCTCCATCAATTTCTGACCGTAGGTGATGTAGGTTCTGTAGGCAATCTCTTTATCTCCCACCTTGCCTTCATGGACAACACTTGCCAGATGCGGTTCTATGGATACAAACCCATCATATCCGGATTTTTTGAGGTCTTTGATTATCTCTTTTACTTTTGCGGCTCCCTCACCGGGATAGGTTGCCTTTTCTCCTTCAAACCTGTAGTCTTTTATGTGGACGTATTCAATGAAAGGCTTAATCTTCAAATAGAACTCCCATGGAGTTTCTGTCTTGTGGGCAATAACGTTTCCTGTGTCATAGAGTAACCTGAAGGCAGGAGAATTCACACCTTCATAAAGTCTGACCATATTATCGCTGCTTTCTCCTCCCCATCCGCTGCAGTTTTCGTGTGCAAGTATTATGCCTGCATCCTCCGCCATCTTTGCCAGTTCTTTCATCCGTCTTATTGCCTCTTTTTTCCATTCTTCATCCGTCAGCGGATTTTCTTTGTTGTTGGGCCAGGACATCACCCTGATGTATTTTGTTTTAAACCTGTGCATTCTGGGAATCGCTCTTTTCAGTTCCTCAATATCCTTTTTGAAGTCCCCTGAAATCTCTGTTGCCCAGTTTGCGATGGCACTTGAAAAGCAGGATACCTTTAACCCCGCTTCTGTAACCTTGCTGTATACCTCATCAAACTTTTCATCTGGTATCATAGTGAGGTTTTCACCGTCAATGTTGCGCAGTTCCATATACTCCCATCCGAGTTGCTTATGCGCCTTTATCTGCATCTCTATCGCCTGTCCTGCCTCGTCACTTATCCCTGAAAATTTCATTTGTCCCTCCAGTTTTTTATAAAGTGTACTCTAAAAGATGGTGCTTGTAAAATTTGGCTGTATATTGTATCGCATTTTACCCTGCCTTAAAGTAAACTCCATTGGGGTAAAATACGACTAAAGGAACTGAAAGGATGTGAGGTTCATCTTACCCACGTACCTCTCCCGGGAGACGAGGTAGGTCTGCGACGGTTTAAGGTCAACCTCACCGCGGATGCCAACTTCCCATCCAGAGACCTTTTCCTCTGTCAGTAAAATTAATTCGCTAAGGAGACAAGCCAGGTAAGGGGACGCAAGGATAGCCTGACAAGTGCGCGTGCCGCAGGTCTTCTCCTGATGTAGTCGGCAAGTGCGGGGCTGTGCTTATAGTACCACCTGACAAACGCACGTCCTGCTCTGTTGGTAAGCAGGTGCCTGTCCCTGAATTCCCTCAATATCTTCACATTCTTCT
>DYKD01000208.1 GCA_020722765.1 Brevinema andersonii
CGTATTTTGTTTCATGAAGGCCTATGATTTTGAGTTTAAAGAATCCTATATCTCTGAAACCGTACGCCATCCTTTTCATGGTTTTGATTTTGTTTTTTTATGCCTTCGAGAAAGACTGAGGAGATGTGTCAGTCATAGTAAGTAAATGTTCCTGGATTGGCCCCGGCCAGGTGTTTGCAAATGTCATGGGTATCCTGATTCCGGATGCCTGAGCTCTTTTGATCCAATCGGCGAAGATCTTTTTGGCGATTTCTTTATAGGGTTGCACCCATATTCGCTTCATGTTTTTTTGTGGGGTGGCAGGCCCATCAGGAATGCTCAAAGACAGCGCTCATCTATGCGGGAGGCCTCTCTCTACGCAGCCACCACTGTTACATTTGTACGGAAATGTCTGAATCTTTCTCAGAAGGACTCAAGGACATTGCCTCCTTTGCCGTCGGCAACGACAATCGCACACTTGTTTGCGTGTTCAGTAGAACCTCGATATTCTTTGTGCTTTTTACGAGCCGCACTCCCGTCTATTGCAATGTGCCGGACATTTTTTATTTCAAGCGTGGGTGGGAATATCCCGACTCCCATACACGGAACACAGCAATTTTCCCTTCGGCACATAGTGGAAAGGAAAGCCGATTTTTCCTCCTAGCGGGGTCTTATATCATTGCAGTCAAACAAAACCAAAACTGTGATAGAAACATTCGTGAATCTATTCCCTCTCTCTAAGAGGAAAGCTCGTACAATGTCTTTTTGGGTGTATGTTTATCTTCAAGTTAAAAAATACGCATCAACCGGGTGAACCAGATTTTTATTGACAAGCTCTCGTCATTGTTCCGGAAATGCAGGCTGATCGTTTTTCCGTTCCTCAGCCCTTAAATCGCTAATTTTCTGAGAGAGGGGTTTCTCTCAGAAAATTAGCAATGATTGCCGATCAAATATTTCCGGACATCAAGGCAGCGTGGGATAACTCTTAGGGTTAAATCCAAAGGTATATGGCGCCTCATACGATCTAACAGCGGCATATCCTTTCATATAATCTACCTGCGACTTTAAAACCATTGCAAAGTCAGGATTCTTTTTTGCCTCTTCCGAGAGGACCTTATTGATCATAGTGGTCAGTTTATCCATGGACGCATCATCCAAGTGTGTCATCACCGTGCCCGCCTTGATAAAATCCTGCGTTGCTTTTATGTTTGAATGTGCATACCAAGCGCTCATATAAGCGGTGGTAGCTCTGCCAGCTTGTGTGACGACATCCTTTAAATCATCAGGTAGCGAATTCCATGCGTCCTTATTTATAATAACCCCTAACACTATGGCTGTTTGGTACCATGCAGGCGCAGCCCAATATTTCGTGATTTTCTGAAATCCAACGGTCCAATCGACGATGGGCACGCTAAACTCCGCGCCGTCCACAACGTGTCTTGCAATGGCTTCATATATTTCACTGCTGTCCAATAATGTTGGAGACGCCCCTAACAGTTTGAGAATCCTTTGGCCAAACAGGCTTCCCATCCTTAGTTTCAAGCCTTTGAAATCCTCGGCTTTTTTGATCGGCACATGCGTATGAAAGCCCGCTTCTATAGGGGTAAAATTTTGCAACATCCATTTGCAATTGTACCTGCCATAAAGATCGTCATAAACTTTCTGGCCGCCGGCATGGTAAATCCATAGCATATAATCTACCCAAGTCATCCCCATGGGCGTCGTGCCTAAAAGATCGAAGGCTGTATTTTTACCGGACCAGTAGGGCCCAAAATCACCAGCACATTGAACAGTTCCCTTTTGAACAGCATCCAAATTCTGATATGCCGGCAGTAATTGCCCTGCAGGATACAGCTTTATAATTAATTTTCCGCCACTTAGTTTGTTTACGGTATCGCAAAAATATTTGTCGCCTTCGTATAGCGCAAGACCCGACGGCCACAATGAGTTGTATTTCCAGTTAATCACTTTCTGTGCAGCGTTGCTCTCTATCGCTGTGAATGCACTAATAACAACGATTGACATTACTGCACACAATATCGCCCGAATCTTCTTTTTCATGTCATTCCCTCCTTTTTGAAATGAAGTGCAAAACGGGGTGCAAAAACATCTCTTCCTATCCCTTTTCTGTATGTTTTTACAGCATTTCTGACAATGCCGGAAAAATGTTTTTT
>DYKD01000209.1 GCA_020722765.1 Brevinema andersonii
GTAAAGAGTATTCAGATTATCTTGTCAAGTTTTTCAAGCTAGTCCGTATCTGGTCCCATCCTGGAAGACCGAAAAAGTTACATCCAGTCTTAACAAACACTTACTGACCTCTGCAAAACTTAATTGACAACATATCCTTGAAATGTGTCTTATTATGTGGTTATTCAATGGTTTAGAATAATATTTGTCAACTTATTTATGCAAAGGTCATTAAGACCGTAAAAAACAGCCATTCAGAACAAGATATATAATACGATAATTCTTATAATACTCCGAATGAGAATGTCCCTACAGATATTTGTAACAAATACATTCCAAGCTAAAAATTGCAGAAAGATCATCCCTTAAAAAATCCTTAAACAATGTTCATAACAATACTCTGCAAAAAAACAACCTGAAATATTCCTTTCAAAACCACTAAAACTATAAAAATTCGAATATTCCAAATGACTTTCTATTAAGAACTGTCCCCATTTTATATTTTTATATATACTTTATTCTTCCAGATAATTTCCTGTTTTAGGTCTAAAAAAGACATTATTTTCTGCATTATTAGAACCGTCCCCATATTTTTTCCTATTTTTTATTTTTTTAAGTTGCTTTTTCCCCATAGAATGACTATCCTGCCTTATAAACTAGGAACGGACAGATGGTTCGTCGCAGTCCGATATTATACCGACCGATTCTGACGGTTGATGTCTTACTTCGTACACGGCTCCTATTGATCCAAAAATTTTCCAGTTATATAAGTAGGTTCATAATGCATTTCAAAGATTTCCCTTTGGATGAAAAATTACACAAAGCCATAGCTCAGACCGGATTTGAAACTCCCACGCCTATCCAAGAACAGGCCATCCCCGTATGCCTCAAAGGTGATGACATGGTCGGAACAGCAGCCACAGGCACAGGGAAAACAGCTGCTTTCGTTATCCCTCTTCTCGACAAATTACTGAGGAATCCATCCTCACATCATGTAACACGGACTCTCATTGTCACTCCCACACGCGAACTTGCGGAACAGATACAGCAGGTGATCCGCAAACTCGCAAGCCTTACGCACATCAGGTCTGCTGTCATTTATGGTGGTGTAGGTTTCCAACCACAGCGGAAAGCACTAACAGATGGAACTGAAATCATAGTCTGCTGCCCTGGGCGTATGTTGGACATGATGCGGCAAGGCGCTACAAAACTCGAACATGTTGATACTGTCATTCTGGACGAGGCAGACAGGATGCTTGACATGGGATTCCTCCCTAACATCAGGCAAATCTTTTCAGCACTTCCCAAACAGAGGCAAACGCTCCTCTTTTCCGCCACATTCGCACCTGAACTTATGGATCTCATCAAACATGAGCTCAAAAATCCAAAGCGCATAAGCATAGCAATCCAGGCACCAGCTGAAACCATATCCCATTGTTTCTATCCCGTGGCAAACCATCTAAAAACCGACCTTCTTCTTGGTCTCCTAAAAACCATGGAATCGGATTCTGTACTTGTATTCACAAGAACCAAGCACAGGGCGAACAAGGTGATGGAAAAAATCGCAAAATCCGGCTACACTGCAGGAGTTCTTCACGCAAACAAATCCCAAAACCAAAGACAGCAGGCTCTAGACGGATTCAGGTCAGGTAAAATCAAAATTCTTGTTGCAACAGATATCGCTGCAAGAGGATTGGACATAGCCAGCATTTCCCATGTCATCAATTATGACATTCCTGACACATCAACAACATACATACATAGGATTGGCAGGACAGGCAGAGCTGAAAAATCCGGAGATGCTCTCACTTTCATCAGCAACGAAGACATGGCTGAAGTACGTGATATTGAACGAAAACTTGGAAGACCTGTAGAAAAAAAGACACTTCCAGGATTTGACTATAATCAAGCGAAAAAAACGGATGAATTCAAGAGACCAAGCAGACCATACGGCAACAGCCACCCTTCATCAAATAGACACCATAGGCAAGGGCATCATAACAACAACAGACCAAGTAGTGGACATCGGCAAGATAAGCACCAAGCCCACAAAAGCTACTCTCGAGGTCCAGCGGGGTTCTAAAAATCTTCTTTGCTATTTGACTTTAAGTTCTCTCGCAGGTATATTCAAATATTAAAGAACTGTCCCCATTTT
>DYKD01000210.1 GCA_020722765.1 Brevinema andersonii
TCGCGACAACCTGGATACTCCAGGACAAATCAAGGCAAAAGATGGAAATGGCCAAAAGGAAATCCAAGAAGAGATAACTTTTCTGAAAATTATTTGCACATCCCTATTTTTAACTCGTGAAAATAGCTTATTTCCACTAACCCGATTTCTGAAAAGTACGAAAAGGAGGGAAAGACGAAAAGGCGACTGGACTGAATGAAAGGCTCGCATTCGATCGATCTTTTTCCATATTCCAGGAACATTCTCCTGCCTGTCTTTTCTTCCAAGAATAAAAAATATCTCTCTAGATTGGGTGAAAGAGAGTTTCCCTTGGTTATCATGAATTCCGCAACCTCTTCGTGATACTGGAGTTCCAATATCTGGTAAAAGTCATTCAGCATCACTGTTTCAGAAAGAGGAATTTCCTGCTGCGATGGCTGCACCAACAACAGGGCGCCCAACAAAACTATTGAGAAGAATGAAAAGGTTATCAAGGCCTCCAAAGTGAATACTACACCCTTCATGAAGCGCACACCCTCATTATTCCAGACTCCCCAGTTCCGGAAATCACAATCAAACGATTGATGCAGAAGACATCGGAAGATGAGGAAACTCTGAAAATAACTTCTTTATCGAAATAGACCACGCCGCCTTCTCCGATCACTGAAACCCTAATTTTGTCAAACCCGTATGAAGAGCTGTTTGACTTCATCAGATTGTTTGTAAAATAGTCTTCAAGCTCCTCGACCGAAATCTTATTTGAGATGACCTCGGTGTTGGTGGACACTGCTGCCTCCCTTCTAACCAGTTCATCTGAAAACACTATGAGCGAAACTGTCTTCTGCCTCTGCTGCAGAAGGCCGAAGGAAGAATTGAGCGAATCCAGAATCATGAAGAAAAGGTAGGACATGAGAAGGAGGATAACCACCGCGAAGGATGCATCTATGCTGAACATTCCTTTTCGAACAAGAACCATTTCCCTTGATTTAAATTCGACGATTGCCATGATTTCAACCATTATGAAAGCGGTTTTGACTTTGTTTGAGAATAATCTGAATATGAAACATTGGCTATCCGGATTAGTCCTTCTTCTTTGCAGACGATCTGATTCGCGAGAATGCACCCCTTCACTATCATCTCCATGTCAGTAAGAATATTGTTTACCAATCGTTCAGATTCGACAAGCTGCAGAGACTTGACATTCATTATAAACGCCTGCTCCTTGAACGAAGAAAGGAATCTTGAGGAATCCAAGGAAGAAACCAGCATGAAAATAAAGGCTAAGAATACAGCAAGAACGACAAGGAACTCCAAGGACAGCTGGCCTTTCATGAATTCACCCGGTTATTCCCTCCAATATAAGGATTTTCGAAACATTCCTCCACGGGATTATTGTGGAGCCAGGAATCACGACCGCGGAAGAAATGTTTTCCTTGCTGTCGTAAACTAAAACCCCGAATTTCAGGTTTTGGGACACCAGAAGATTTGCGGGATCATAGTCTATCCCTCCGAAGGAAAACTTGTCCAACCCGTAGATTCCAATCCTTGTCTGCCTGTTCAAAGGATCAGAAGAAAGAAAACTTGAGCAGATGTTCACCGGTCCTTTCTCAGTAAGGGCTTCCGACCCTATGCTGAAGCAATTGCTGCATATGAACTGGGAATTGAAGAATGAGGGATAAACCTTGCCTTTGAGAGAAATCGCATTCACGATGTCTCCATTGCTCGGAAACCCGCACCAGAAATCAAGAGCGAATCTTCTCCAATTATAATAGCTGTACTTTCCACTACTTTCAAGATCGGAAAGCCTGCTTACACCGTAATCAGACACGATAAGCTGAGAAATCTGGTTGTAAGGGGCGGGAAGAACGCTTGAAATCTCATTGAGCTCTTCGGAATAGGCGATGACGTTCTTTATTGCATGCTTCAGCTCGAGCTCTCTGCCTACTCTGTCCTCCAAGAGGAATACGTTGTACTCTAGATAATTGATCCTTTCGTAAACAGAAAGATAGACGGAAAGCACTACTGAAAGATATGCAAATACGGAAAACAGGTAAAGGAACGAAACAACTCCTTTCATATCGCGACCGGATTCTTTCCTCCTTGATAAGAACGGAACAATAAAGATATTTAAACTCTTGTCTCATAATAT
>DYKD01000066.1 GCA_020722765.1 Brevinema andersonii
TCCCACAATGGCTACAATCTCACAAAAAATGCAGGATGCAATCAACAGACAAATCAATGCAGAATTTTTCTCTTCATACCTCTATCTATCCATGTCCGCCTGGGCTGCCTCATCAAACCTGAAAGGCTCAGCACAGTGGCTCAAGACACAGGCAGACGAAGAAAACTCACATGCCATGAAGCTCTACAACTATGTGCTGGACAGAGGTGGAAAAATCGCATTGACAGAAATCAAGGCACCAACTGCTGAATGGAAAAACCTGGAAGACTGTTTCAAGAACGTGTATGAACACGAACTGAAAGTGACACAGCTCATCAATGACCTGATGCAAACCGCTATTTCTGAAAAAGACATGGCTTCACAGATTTTCCTGCAGTGGTTCATCAGCGAACAAGTCGAAGAAGAAGCCAATGCTTCTGAAATCCTGGCTACGCTCAAGCTCATTGGAGATTCCAAAGGCTCACTCTACATGCTGGACAAGAAACTCGGAGAAAGAAAATAGGACTGAAAATTTTTACACCCCTGTTACATTTCAAGCCCATCCTTTGGATGGGCTTTTTTTTCGCATGTGCGCCCCTGCACAGAGAAACCTACACTCATCAACTTTCCTTTTTGACTTTTTATTGAAATCAGGCTATATTCTATCCATGGAAAAGAAAACATTCCACATTCTGGCAGTTGACGACGATTCTGACATTATCGAACTCATCAAGGAAGTCGTCTTTGAAATAAAATCCGCACGCATCCAGATCACAACCTGTGATAACGGACAGCTTGGATACATCAAGGCAAAGGAACTGCTTCCTGACCTCATCCTTCTTGACATACGCATGCCCCGCTGGGATGGATACCAGGTTTTTGAACACCTCAAAACGAACGACGAGACATCAAAAATCCCAGTCCTCTTCATCACAGCTTCCATAAACAAGGCAGACATCGAGAAAGCCAGACACATGGGTATCAAGCATTATCTTGGGAAGCCCTTTGACGTGAACACTCTTTCTGAGAAGATAAAAGAAATCCTTCAAATCAAGGAACTGTCATCCGCTGTCCCTTCTGATCCTGGTGATGTCCCCCAGTAAATAAACCATCCACAATCCAGGCTGACGGCATTCATGACCTGTTTCACTTTTCATACTCTTGATTATCCGCCTTTAAATATATATTATTGAAGACATGAAAACCATTAGGATAGAAGAAAAAGCGATAGTCCAGGAATTTGTCAACCTTGTCAAAATACCCAGCGATTCAGGTGACTGCACAGAAATTGCAGAATTTATTATAAAAAAGTTTGACAACCTCAAAGACTGGAAAACAAGGAAACAGACAGTACATCCAGGCGACCTGAATCTGATCGTTTCATCCAAAAAAAAAGAAACATCTGAACCTCTTCTTTTTGCAGCACACATGGACACGGTCTCCCCAGGTAAAGGCATCCTCCCTGCAGTAAAAAACGGAAGAGTCATCCCCACTACAAAAACAATACTTGGCGCTGACAACAAATCCGCCATTGCCGTTTTTATCTACGGACTGAGGCTTGCAAAACAGCACCATCTTCCTCTCATCCCTCTTGAATTCCTTTTCACATACGGAGAAGAACACGGTCTCATGGGCGCTAAGAACCTGGACAGGAAACTGATCAGATCCAAGCAAGGTCTCTGTTTCGACTCGGACGGAAATGTGGGCACTATCACCATATCCGCTCCAACATACATGAAATACAAACTGGATATAACAGGACGGTCTGCACATTCTGGAATTGAACCAGAAAAAGGTATAAGCGCAATCAAGGTGCTTGCGGAAATCATATCATTGTTGCCCAATGGAAGGCTGGACAAAAACACGACAACAAACATAGGAATGATAAGTGGCGGACGTGCTTTGAACATCATTCCTGAAAACGCAAGCGCTGAAGGTGAAGTGAGAAGTGTACTCATCCCAAGCATAAGGAAATACCTGAAAACAGTGGAAGACATAGCCAAAAAAACATGCACCAAACACAAAGCCAAGTTCAGGATGTCAGTCGCAAAAGAGTTTGATGGATTCCTCATTCCTTCCACGAACCCGTTGCTGCAAAAAGTGAGCGAAACGCTGAAAGAAATAGGATGCCCTGTCAACTTGAACAAAAGCAATGGTGGAAGCGACGCGAACATCCTCAACGGTCATGGAATCCTCATGCTCAACATGGCCATAGGAATGCAGAATGCGCATACACAACAGGAATATATCACTGTGGAAAACCTGAAAAAAGCTGTGGCCCTTTTCATCAAACTGATTTCCAAAGAAAAAATCGAGGTGGTATTTTGAACAGAAAGCCATTCATCTTACTGACTCTTTTCATATCACTTCTCCTGCCTTCTTTCCTTCTGGCGGACGCACAGAGCGACCTGAAAAAAGCGCAGCTTGCTTATGATGCTGAAAAATACCAGGAAGCCCTGGAGAAAGTGGAATCGATCCTCCAAAAGAATGCTTACTACAGGGATGCTCTTCTGCTGAAAGGAAAAGCTTACGACAAGATCGGAGAGACAGAAAAAGCAAGACTCATCTGGACAGACCTGCTCAGACGCGATCCCACATACAAACCGGTCCTTTTCGCGTTAGGAGATTTCCAGTTCAGGGCAAAAAAATATGATGACAGCCTCAAGCACTACTCAAGGATACTGGAACTTGACACACTCAACCAGGATGCCAAGCTTTCCATTGCCCGGATCAAGATTGAAAAAGGGCTTTACGAAGAGGCTGAAACAGCTCTCAAGGAAGTGAACCGTCTCAATCCGCTCCACCCCCGTCTCTATTTCCTTTACGGTGAGTTCTATCTCAAGCAGAGAAAACTTGACCTTGCAAAAGAGAATTTCATACGCTCGAAAAACCTCGATCCGACACAGCCAGAAGTCCATTCACGTCTTGCCCAGATCATACAGAAACAGAACGATCCAAAAGCAGCTGAATACCATTATAACCAGGCAGTGATTCTTGACAACAGGAATATCGAACATTATGCGAAGCTCAGTGATTTCTATCTAAGACAGAAAGAATGGTCCAGGCTTTATGACGTCTACAAGGAATCTGAAAACAGGTTCCAAACCGATCCGGTTTTCTTCTATAATTACGCTCTGACTGCGGACAAGACAGGCAGGCAGGATGAAGCCATCAAGTATATAGAAAAATCGCTTGTGCTTGACTCTGAAAACCCGTTCAGCCAGATGCTTTACTACTACAAACTCAGGAATTATGATGAGCCTGAAAAGCAGAAAACCTATGCACAGACCTATTTCAAGAAAGCGGATGAAGCTTATAACAACGGGCTTTTCCGCGATGCGCTTTTTTTTCTGCGCAAGGGGCTGAAGCTCGATCCAGGATCCGAGGAAAACCGCTATCTTCTGGCAAACACATTCAAAAGACTGGGCTATGAGAAGACCTATATCAAAGAATTGAAAATTGCAACAGACCTTAATCCTGATATTGACAAATGGAATTACCAGCTAGAACGTGATGAACGAAAATTCATCATGGACAATGGCACTTTCAGGAACGAGCAACCCGAACGGACAACAACAAAAATCCTGATCCTTCCCTTTGAAAGCGAGACCGAAGATTTCATGCACCTGGAAGCCGGTCTCCTGCTTGCCAAGGAACTTGAACTTTTTATGAACAACTATTTCCGTATTGATGCGGTCATGATGGACGTGACGAACCTTCCTTCCAATGAAACCCTTAATCAATATGATTATGTCGTGCGTGGTACCTATTTGGAAAAGGACTCCACACTCAAGATATCAGCGTCACTTTATCTTGTGCATGACATGGCAAGGAAAGCGCAATACCAGGAATATACAAAAGACAACAACAGGGTGACAGTGATGACGCGCAACATCTCTAAAAAACTCTACACAGACCTGCCTTTTCTTGGACAGGTTTACAAAATTGACAATGAGAATTACTATGTGAATCTTGGCAAAAAGGACGATTTCGCGATCACGAACAAGCTTGTCCTTTACAGGCCTGCAAGTGGAAGCAAGTTCACTGTGACAAAAGCCAACACATTGGGAAAACTGAAAATTGTCAACATGTACGAGGATTTTCTCATAGCCCAACCTATAGGAAGAGAATTACAACGCATCAGCAGATTATATGACAAGATCCAGATTGACAGATCCCGTCCACCGCAGAATGCAGGAAAGACAAAGTGACCTGCAGGATCACAGCCAAAACGAAAATTTTTGGAGTGACAGGATATCCGCTTTCCCACACCTATTCGCCTGCCATCCACAACCATCTTTTCAAAAAATATAACATTGACGCAGTTTATCTTCCCATGCCTGTCGAACCTAAAAATTTTTCCACATTGATCAAAGGATTGAAAGCCGCAGGCGTAAAGGGATTCAACATCACTGTTCCCTACAAATCAAATATCATGCCTTTCTGTGACAAAGTTGACAGTCTCGCCAAAACCATCGGTGCAGTGAATACAGTGGTAGAAAAGAATGGAAAGTGGGAAGGAAAAGTGACAGACCCTTTCGGGTTCAGGAAATCCATTGAGACCTCATTCAAAGGTTTTTCATTGAGAGGCAAAAGGATATTGCTTCTTGGAGCAGGAGGCGCTGCCCTTTCTGTGGCTTATGTTTGCCTTACCGCAGGAAATTCCCAACTTGTTGTCATGAACAGGACCAAATCCAAAGCAGAAGCGCTAATTCAAAGAATGAAAAAGGCAGGCTTCACCAGATGTTCTTGCACTGATTACAACCATGACATACTTCTTTCAGACAACAGATTTGACCTGCTGATCAACTCCACATCCTCAGGATTGAGGAAAGAAGACAGAGCTATCATCTCACTTTCCAACACAGAAAAAAAAATGAAAGTCTATGACCTCATCTACAATCCTTCCATGACTCCTCTTTTAAAGGAAGCAAAAAAGGAGGGGCTCTTATACGCAAACGGATTGAGTATGCTTATCTACCAGGCTTTCCAATCCTTCAGTTTTTGGACAGGCGTAGAACCAACAGAGAAGGATGCCAGAGACATTTCCTCTTTCTTTTGACAAAACAGCCCTGTTTCTATATATTTACCAGAATATGTTACTATTAAAAAAAGCCATCCTCACATCAACAATCATCCTTTTTACAGTTTTCGCATTTACATCATGCGCCGGGAAAAAAGGCATGATCAGGGAGGGCAGACAACCTTTTCCTGCCCCCACCCACATCCATACACAGATTCCAAAGACTTCCATCTCTACAAATACTGTAACCATGTTCAGAGGAAACAATACACGCACTTTTTACGGAACAGGAAAAGTCCCGTCTAAACCTAAAGCCCTATGGACATTCCAGACATCCATATTCACACAAAGAAACAACAGGAATCTCTGGACTGGAACTGGATGGACAGGACAAATGAACCTGATAAACGACAGGCTTTATGTCACTTCTGTTGACTCGCGTCTCTATTGCCTCAATCCCAAAGATGGATCCGTCCACTTCATCCACAAGGCAGGAAGCTCCATAAAATCCTCAAGCTGTATTTATGAGGACAAGGTCTATTACGGTTCACGCGACCATACTTTCACGTGCCTCAACAGGATGACTGGAGAGGTCCTCTGGAAAATCAGGTCTTGGGCGGACGTTGATTCTTCAGCATGTGTTTATGACGGAAGACTCTACGTTGGGTTTGAAGACACAAGAATGATGTGTCTCAATCCTGATACAGGAGACATCCTTTGGCAAAAAAAGCTTCCCGCTTCCATCGAATCCTCTCCTGCACTCTTCAACCATTTCCTTGTTATTTCTGCAAGCAATGGAATGACATATTGTCTTAACAGGACAAACGGTCAGACAATCTGGTCATTCAAGACAGGACGTGACACGGACTCGTCTGCAGTCATAAGCGACGAAAAAATTTATGTAGGTAGCGAGAACGGGAAAGTCTTCTGCCTTGATTTTTCTGGAAACCTTGTCTGGGAATATCAGACAGGAAAAGGCGTATGGGCCACACCTGCAGTAAAAAACGGAAGAGTCTACATAGGTTCTGACGATGATTATTTCTATTGTCTTGACGCCCTGACAGGATCACTCGTCTGGAAATTCAAATGCGGTGGTCCCATCTGGGGTTCAGCGAATGTAGTCGGAGATTCCATTGTTTTTGGCTGTATTGACAAGAACCTTTACTGCCTTGACCTGAACGGCAACCTGAGCTGGACATTTCTTACAGGTGGCCCCATCTTCTCGTCTCCCATCATTGTTGACGACGTAATCTATATCGGTGCCCGCGATGGCACCCTCTTTGCCATAGGGGAAGATTCCGAATGATTAGACGGATCGGACATCACGTGCATACAAAACTCGATGAGATCAAAAAACAGTTTAACAAAAGATCAAAGCTCAGAATCAGGTATTTCCTCTATCTTGCGGCCCTGATATCATTTTTAATACTCACTGCCAACATCCATGAAACAGTAAAAGAAGGCTTCTTTTTCAAAGAACACAAGGAGAGCGTCCTCTTCTGGACAAAATCCCCTGATGTCTTTATTGAAGCAGTTCAGAATAATTTCTTTCCCAAAAAGGTGAAAGCAACAATCTACAAGATTGTTCCAGGAATGCATTACTGGCGGATCATGAGTACGAACCAGGTGGGAATGGACACTTTTCTCGGATGCAATCCTTTTCTAAAAAGTCTTAATGCCGTAGTGGGCGAACAGGTCGTATCAACAGACAAGAGTGGAGCGCTTCACTACATCATGAAAGACGAAAACCTGGGAATCCTTTCACGACTGTACAATATCCAAAAACAAGAGATCAAAAGATTCAACAGGATCAGCATATTCCATCCTTTGAAAAAAGGACGGATCATTTTCATACCCAAAGGAAAACCTCGTGTTTTCACACCGGAATTTTATCCCAGATATGTTGCTCGTCACCAGTTTGTTGTACCGACAAACGGATGGGTTGCAAGCAGAGGATTCGGAATGCTTATCAATCCGTTCACTGGAAAAATGTCTTTCCACAAGGGCATTGACATGAAAGCCTCAGCAGGAACACCCATATTCGCTGTCATGGATGGCAGAGTCACTTTTGCCGGATCTGCCAGCACGTATGGAAAGCTTGTAATCATCAAACACACCAATAACATGGAAACCTATTACGCACACTGTTCCCGAATTTTTGTCAAGCCTGGTGAAGAAGTGAAACAGCGGAAATGCATAGCTCTAGTGGGAGACACAGGTTGGGCTACAGTCGCGCATCTCCACTTTGAAATCCGTACAAACGGAAAACCGATTGATCCCTTACGATATCTCTGGTAAAAGAGCTCTGCAGGAGGGCTAGATGAAGCAAGAAAAAACCATCCGCGTAAGCGTCATTATCCCGACATATAACGAAGAAAAATTCCTTCCCAGGTTACTCCAAAGCCTGAAAAAACAGACGTTCAAGGATTTTGAAATCATTGTTGCTGATGCTGATTCAAAAGACAAAACTGCCACCATCGCAAGAAAATTCGGCGCCAGGGTAGTCAAGGGTGGACTTCCAGGGATTGGCAGGAATGCAGGGGCACGTGTGGCCAAAGGCGAGCTTCTTTTTTTCTTTGATGCTGATGTTGACTTGCCGAATGACTTCATGGAAAAGGCTTATTTTGAAATGCAGGACAATTTTTATGATGTTGCCACATGCGAGTTCGTTCCCATGTCAGACATACAGCTGGACAAAGTCATTCATAGTTTCATGAACATGGCTGTCAAGACAAGCTTACGTGTTGATCCCAAAGCTTTTGGTTTCTGCATATTCGCCTCAAAAAGGTTATTCGACCGCATAGGCGGTTTTGATGAAGCAGTACGTGTTGGGGAAGACTGTGATTTTGTGAGACGCGCCTCAAAGATCAGGCCTCTCGAGTTCCTCTATTCCACAAAAATCTGGGTGAGCGTCAGACGTTTTGCAAAGGAAGGCCGACTTGCTTATGCCAAAAAGGGAATCAGACTGAACCTCTTCAGGGCTCTCAAGGGTGAAATCAAAGATGATTCCATAGAATACGAATTTGGCGGATACGATTCCAAAGACACATTCAAGAAAAAAAGCCTGCTGGACCATCTTGAACACGTACTTCTCCAGATGGAAGACACTGAGAAACAGAAACGCCAGAACAAAATGCATCATAAGGATTTCATGCTTGAAGAAAAAAAACAGAAAGACCGGTACAAGGTCGCTGTACGTGACATCAGGAAAATTTTCAACACTTCCGAAGAAGAAAACCATTTTGGAATGACTGCCACTGTCAGTTTTGTAATACTGCTTCTTCTATTCCTTGCTTTTTATGGTCCCCTTTTCCCATGGAGCCCTCTCAAACCCGGTTATACCCACATCCCTCTTGATCATTCAGTCATCTATACCGCAAAACCTGAACAGCTTCACCCACAATACAGGGAAACAGGAAGGATGATGAAAAACAACGAAAGCGTCCTTGGAATGAAATACAAGTCCAACATCAACATCATTGTCTGTACTACATACAGCGAGATGTCAAGATTCGTACCGTGGATTTCCCGAATGCCTTCCTTCGCACTTGAAACCGGAGACACAGCCTACTTCTCCCCACAGATCCGTGAGAACAGTATGAATACAGCTGAATACATCCAACGGGAACTCGTCCACCTTCTCTTTTTCCAGAACAGCACATTCTTCAAGAATTTCACGATCAAGAAACAGAAGTGGATATCTGAAGGCGTGGCTGCCTATCTGGGAGGCCCCACATACATGTCACGGAACGAGTTTGTAAGGCAGTTCAAGAAAAAAAAACTTGATATTGACGAGAACGACGCCTACCTTTTCAAGGGCATCGACAAGGACGAGCACGCTTTCAACTATACGCTTTCCAAATATTTCATCACATTCCTTTTTGAATCCTATGGCAAAGAGAAGATGATACGCTTTCTTCATATTTACATCAAAACACCTGCAAAATATCCTGTCATCTTCAAAGACATCTACGGACTGACTCTGGTAGAAGCATTGAAAAAATTCAAATCCGACCTATGACCGGTTCTTTTCATAGGCCTTGGAAATCACAAGGTCTTCCCCTTTGGAATCCAACTGCATCCCAAGAAATCCAGTGATGATATGCATCTTGTGCAAGGCATTGACAATGGCATCATTCTTACAGACCTGCTTCACTCTTTCCATCAGGTTCCCTAACAAGAGGTCAACATCCTTCTGGAACTTGCCAATAAACTCCACCATTTTCCCATGGTCTCCCTTGCAGTGCTTATAGATACGGAGGAAAAGCTCCCTGCTGATCCGAGAAGTGCTCATTAAAGGATTGATCCCTTCAAAGAAGGAAGCATACTTCTGACCTGCCTTACAATAAACAATAAAACTCAATATTGAAATATATTGCAAGGCATTCTGCATGGTTGTATGGCTTACATGCAGAACCCCATCTTTTCCCATGAACAGAGCGGTCACTTTGTCATAAGATCTGAACTCATCAATTTTTGTCAGAAAAGGAAGTATGCACCTTAAGGCGTAACAAAGACCGTTTGGCAGAGTGCAGATCGTACATGTCGTAAGAAGGATTCTTTTGAAATCCTCATTCTTACTGACAGCAATTTCCTGTAACAGTCTTTCAGATTCCTTGTCAATAGTTTCCCAGGTCATGCGGATTTCCTTTCCATTCTCAGTCACAATATAGAGACCCTCCTCCTGATATCTATCCATATCCAAAACTTTTCCATACTGCATGATGATTCTCCTAGAAAGTGAGATCCTCCAAATTATAAAAAATTTTCCCTGGCATGTCAATTCAATCGTGTTGTTTTCCCGCTAATTTCATGCTATATTCTTCCTCGTCATGTTATCTATGAAATTTCTCAGACCAGACCTGTGGTGGCTTTTCCTTCTCTTTCTGCTCTCTTTTGCCACACTCATCCGCCTTTCCTATGCGGCTGTCACAGTTCCTCCCCGTTACAAAAAAATCCTCTTCGGTCTTCGTATCTCTGTCATGGCCATACTCCTCCTAGTCCTTCTCCAGCCAGTACTTGATTCTGTCAACTTCAAACCTGTCAGACCGAGCATGGCTGTCCTGACGGATTCTTCCCTCAGCATGATGGTTGCAGATCCTGAAGCAAAAGGTCTTTTCCTGAAAAATTCAGTGGACTCCGTCCTGGATAACGTTGTCAGAAAATGGCAGAATGACTATGAGATCTCATTCTTTGAATTTTCAGACAAGATAAGGCCTACACGCAATCTTCGTGACATGAAACCAGCGGACAACCAGACAGACCTGAAAAAATCACTTCTCAATTTTTTCAGTTACTTCTCGGAAAATGATTATAGGGCGCTCCTCATAATTTCGGACGGACAGTTTCCTGTTGATTCAGGGCTTTCTGATGCTGTAAAAAAATACAAGGATAACAGGATAGCAATCCTTCCCATCATCAATCCCGATGCTCCTGCTGTAAAGGATATTTCTGTCAGGTTTTCAAAAGAGACTGTCTTTGAACTGAATACAGATCAGGAAGGCCGTATCCTTGTAGATCTGAAAAACATGACAACCAAACCGTCACAAGTAAGGCTTGAACTTTATGACAACAGCACCCTTATAAAAACAAAAGACATCATCCTGACAGAAGGATTGAAACAGGAAGCGTTCACATACAGGACATCCATTGAAGGTATCCACAGGCTCAAGATCATGGCAAAGACAACAGCAGATGACTCATTCAAAAAAAACAACGAAGACCATTTTTTCCTCCGTGTCAACAAAGGCGGATTCAAGGTCCTGCTTGTTTATGGAGAGATGAGCTGGGAATACAAATTCCTTTCGCTCATCCTGAAATCCGATCCCACCATAACCCTGACAGGAATTCCCAAAATCAGGGAAGACAGCTTTTCAATACTCGACAAGATCAACATAGGACTGTTCGATACTGTCATACTGGGAAACACAAGCATAAAAGACCTCAAACCATCATTCCTTTCTGAACTTGCAAGAAGAGTAAAGCAGTCCGGACTTTCCCTCCTTGTCCTCGGAGGAGAACGATCCTTCATGTCTGAATCAGGAATTGAAAAAAATTTTGCCTCCATCCTGCCTTTCGAGACCACAGGGAAGCTGGCCAACATCACGGATCCGACCCCCATCACACTCACACGAGAAGGTGAATCCGCAGCAGTCACTTTGCTTGCAGACAATCCTTCTGCTAACAAACAGGCATGGGAGCGCCTCCCCCTCCTTAATCATATTAACTCGGTTGAACCTAAAAAAAACTCTTCAGTTCTCCTCGTGTCCGCAAAAAACAGGAACATCCCTGTGCTCGGTTATGGCACTGCAGGACTTGGCAAGGTCTATTATTTTACAGGATACCCTACGTGGAAATGGTCTTTCATGAACCTTGCTGTGAATGATGACCATACGAAATATCAGGCTTTTTACAGACAGCTCGTCAGGGAAATGACCTCTTCCTCCCTGGAAAAGACAAGGCTTGCAACAGACAAATTCCTTTATGAACCTGGTGAAACCGCGCGCATCACAGCCATGCTGATGGATGAACAGTTCAAGAGACCGAATTTCAACAGCCTCGAAATCAACCTCTTCAAAGATGGCAAAAAAAAGACTTCGCTCACATTGAAAAACTCAGCCATCACAAAAGAACGTTTTTCAGGAGACATCCGCCTTTCTGAAGAAGGGGAATACAGGTTAGAGGCGGTTGTTTTCAACACAAAAATGGAAACCTCTTTTGTGGTTAGAGGTTCAGTAGAAGAATATTTCAGCATTGGTCCTGATCTTGCCAACATGAGACGAATAGCGGCCCTTTCCGGCACAGAAACGCTTGATCCCCAAAAACCTTTTGACATGACAAAATTCGCTGACACAAAAAAACGTACAAAAAAATTCTCTCTCAGGCTTCCTTTATGGAACTGGTTTCCTGTTGCAGCCATCATCATCATCCTGCTTACTGCAGAATGGATATTGAGAAAACGAAAAGGTCTTCTTTAGGTCTATCTCATGAAAAAAGAGCTGGAAAACCTGAGAAAAACATTCAACAGGCCTTCTTCCCGTAACCATGACCCTGTCCAGTTCATTTACAGGTACAAAAAGCAAAAAGACCAGGAGATAGCAGGATTCCTTGCAGCCATGTTCGCTTATGGACGCGTGGAACAGATACTGAAAAGCGTTGATAAGCTCCTTCGCCCTCTCGGAAAATCACCATCAAAAACATTGGCAGACAGATCAATCCGGTTTGAACTGCCATACAAGGATTTTAAACACCGTCTGAACAAAGGGACTGACGCTGCCATACTGCTGTACACACTTGCTGAAATCCTGGAAAGACATGGTTCACTTCAAAACCTGTTTGGAAAATGCCTGATACAGGGTGGAAGCTTTTACGAATCAATCAGCCTTTTTATGGAAACATTAAGACAAACAGCGTTAAAAACATCAAAATCCAAAAAAATCAAATCAAGACATGTGATGCACTTGCTCCCCTCGCCTTCCAACAAGAGCGCATGCAAACGTGTAAACCTTTTCCTGAAATGGATGATCCGCAAGGACAATATCGATCCTGGAACATGGAGAGACAAATTCAGCCACATGAAAAAGGACCTTGTCATTCCTCTGGATGTCCACATCGCACGTCATGCAAGACTCAGCGGAATGACTTCCAGAAAATCGAATGACTGGAAAACAGCAGTAGAAGTGACAGATTTCCTGAAACAGATAGACTCTTCTGATCCTCTGAAGTATGATTTTGCCATATGCCATGCAGGGATGAAACTGACAAGGACAAAAAGCAGGAAAAGCCATGCCTGACAAAGAAAAACATTTCACACCAATAGACTTTAGGAATCACATCAGGATAAAACCTGAAAAAATCATTGACACAGCTGGCAGGCTCACTTCAGAAAACGCATTGAAAAATGCAGATTCCTGTGAAACAGTCACATACCCCTGTCCCTATTTTAACGATGGAAGGATGACAACTTTGAATGTCATCAAACCATCACTTGAACAGATCCTTGGATTTCATGAGCTCCTTGCATTAGGGTTTAGGCGCAGTGGCAGTATTTTTTACCTCAACTCCTGCCAAGAATGCAAAGATTGCATATCCATACGAATTCCCATAAGGACATTCTCTCCCAGCAAAAGCCAGAGAAGGACATTACGCCAAAACAGCGACATACAGGTTGTGATTTCCCATTTCTCAGAACGAAGCGAGACAGAAACACAGAAAAAGTTCGATCTTTTCCAGAAATACATGATAGGAAAACATGGCAACAAGGAGAACGCCCAATGGATGGAATTCTACTCACTCCATCATGGTTATCCCTTTACAACCGAAATCCATTACTACTTGAAAGACAGGTTGATCGGAGTGAGTGTCATAGACGAAGGCAAGAACGCCATTTCATCCAACTATTTCTATTATGACCCGGATCTTCTTGACAGGCGACTTGGCATTTTCAGCATACTCAAAGAAATCGAATACGCTGAATCCCAAGGCAAGGAGTTCTACTATCTTGGTTTCTATATTGAAAACTGCCAGAAGATGGCATACAAAAAAAATATCAGACCAAACGAAATCCTCAGTTCCGGGAAATGGACATCTTTTCTTGCATGAAATTTTTGACTTTACAATCCAACTTGTTGATATTTATATCATCATACGGATGATTCCAGGAAAATTTCAATCATGAAAACAAATTGCAGATTCCACTTCATATTATTTTTGATTCTTTTGCTCCCTGTTTCTGCTACAAACGTCCTGACAGCAGAACCCCAAGACATGGCAACAAGCTGGCAAACGGAACTTTTGATAAAACCCTATAATCCAGAAAAAGTGTTTGAAGCCCAGGAATGGAACATCAGGCTGTTCAGGGAAATCAATTCACATCATTCACCAGGATGGGATCATTTCATGGTTTTTTTCGACACATTAGGGATTCCTTTCCACAAAATGGGGAAAAAAGTAGATATTGGAATAAGCTGGATACTCATCCCGCTTTTTCTGCTCACATGGAAATTCAGAAGACGCTATTTCATTCCGCTTATAGCAGGATTGTTATTGGAAACCCTGATCGTCGTACTTTTAAAAGAGTTGTTTCCGCAACCACGGCCCCTCAACCTACTGGAGAACATACACAGCCTCCTGCTTCTGGGAAGCCGTTCTTTCCCATCCGGTCACACGGCCATGGTCACAGTCATAGCAGTCATCATGATGCATAAGACAGAATGGTGGAACAAGACACTCTGGATCATGTTCTGCCTCATCATCGCATACCAGCGCATTTATACCGGAGCTCATTTCCCTCTTGATGTGATGACAGGTGTAGGAGTCGGGTTATTGTCAGGATTAACCATACTCTTAGCTTTCAAACATAGGATCAAAAAACCTGTTCAATGACTTTCAGCAAAGACTCCCTTATGTATTCCCAATGAGGCAAATGC
>DYKD01000211.1 GCA_020722765.1 Brevinema andersonii
CGATGACGAAACGCCTCGCAAGACACGCACAACCCAATCAACGCTTTCACCTGTTTTTCCACAACAGAAAAAGACGGTTTGGTGGCCATGGGCAATTGGCCTTATGGGAGTGATAGGATTATCTTTAGTCTTGTTTCTTGTGCTAACTTTTACTGGACCTATTATTGGCAATGTCTATACTATACCTGCCGCGACGGATCTTCCTACAGAAGCGCCTGTCGCAACCGAATCTCCTGTTGTAGCGTTTGAGCCCATTACTTCTGAGAATGCGGGCAGGCTTCAGGAACAAATGAAATGGGGAGGGATGGGAGCTCCATATTCGATGGATTGGAGCCAGGATGGCAGGTGGATTGCGATAGGAACAAATATTGGTGTCTACTTGTATGATGCCAGTACCTATAGACAAGTTTGGTTCATCCAAACAGACTCTGTGGCACGTAACGTCGCATTTTCGCCTGATGGAGCTTATGTAGCCGCTGGCATTGAGAATAGCATCAAAGTATGGCTGACTTCCAATGGTAGTTATGTGCATTCCTACGAGGGCAACACACGTGGAGTGAGAGCTATTGCTTTTTCACTAGACGGCAGTCTCATCGCAAGTGTCTCTTTTGATCAAACCATCCGTATCTGGAATGCGGCCGATGGAACCCTCCGTAATACATTGAGTGACGAGGGGAATAGCATCAGGGCGGTAGCTTTTTCACCAAGTGGGGATACTTTGGCATCTTCCAGTGGTACGAATATAAAGATCTGGAACCTTGCAGATGGCAGTATTATGCAGACATTAACCGGTCATGAGGAGCTGGTCTGGAGTTTATCGTTTTCGCCAGATGGCAACTTTCTGGCATCTGGTTCTTTCGATCAAAAAATTAAAGTGTGGAATATGTTGAATGGCGAGTTGATCCAAACCCTTTCCGGGCATTCTGACGTTGTTATGGATATTCACTTTCTTCCAGACAACAACCGGATAATTTCGAGTTCATGGGACCGCTCTTTTAAAATTTGGGATATTAGCACAGGTCAGGAAACATTAAACATAATTGGTCATCAAAGCGGAATCAATAGCGTTCGCTATTCGGATAATCGCAACCAAATTGCCACAGCCTCATGGGATGGCACAGTCAAGATTTGGAGTTCGCAAGATGGCAGTCTGCTTCATACTATCCAATTTACCCCAATAGCCAACGTTGTAGAAGTAACAAGTGACAATTCTTACATCGTCACCTCATCAGACGATAACAGAGTCCATATCTTTGACGTACAAGGAAATGAAGTCGGCGCTTTTGTTGGCGATGAGATATGGGGTATGGATTTGTCTCCGAATAATTTATTGGCTGTCACAGACAAAGATGGGAAAATTTTTCTGGTGGATGTGCCGTCAGGAAATTTGGTTGGAGAACTCCAGGGACCAACAGATGGTTTGACTAGCGTCGCATTTTCACAAGATGGCGCTCGCCTCGTGGCAGGCTATTACAACAATACGGCCATCGTTTGGGATGTTTCCAACAGTGAGCAAATCTTAACTTTGCAAAATGATGCTGTTGTTGAAACTGTTGCATTCTCGCCAACAGGGAATATGGTGGCGACAGGATCATATGATGAATCTTCCCAAGTATATCTTGTCAAATTGTGGAATATTCCCGATGGAAATATTATCCATGTCTTTGAAAGATATACCCTTTCAGGTATGGGTAAGGACATCATCTTCTCCCCTGATGGGACAATGATTGCTTTCCCTACCGAAGAAATCAATAATGATGTGGCAACTCGAAAGATAGAGTTGCGTTCAACACAGAATGGAGATTTGATAAGAAGTTTTGATATAAATGCAGAAGAGTGGATCAACGCCATCACATTCTCAAATGATGGCACAATACTGGCGGCGGGAAGCAGCGGGAATTCAATCCGTTTATGGCGCGTCTCGGATGGGCAGATTCTCATCAGTTTAGATGCAAGCATTCAAGGAGTAAATGGAATTGCTTTTGCCCCCGACATGAGTTTCTTGGTTTCCGTTGGGCAAGACAGTACCATTCGAATTTGGCAAGTCCTGTTCAAGTAAGAATCGCGCCATGCCCACCCTCCACCTCCTCCCCTCCACCGGCCACCAAACCGCCGCGACCCTCAAGC
>DYKD01000212.1 GCA_020722765.1 Brevinema andersonii
GGTTTGTTAGTATGCATAGTATGGATATATCTTATTTGGGTCATGCCTGTTTTAGCATAAAGTCAAAACAAACAAAAGTCTTAATTGATCCTTTTGACCCCAAAATGGTAGGAATTCCTTTGCCGATTCAGGAGACAGATGTTGTCCTTGTAAGCCATAGTCATCCTGATCACAGTTTTATTGAAAGGGCACGAGGTTATCGAAAGGTAATTTCTTTTCCCGGTGAGTATGAAATAGGAGGAATTTCAATTTTTGGATATCCCACATTTCATGATAAGAAAGGGGGAGAAGAAAGAGGAAAAA
The DNA here is from genome assembly GCA_020722765.1 of Brevinema andersonii. Taxonomy (GTDB): domain Bacteria; phylum Spirochaetota; class DYKD01; order DYKD01; family DYKD01; genus DYKD01. The sequence goes on from DYKD01000212.1 coordinate 304, forward strand.
ATACTATTTATCTTATTGAAGCAGAAGGCATAAAAGTTTTGCATCTTGGGGATTTGGGACATATTATATCCGACAAGCTTGTGGAGGAAATCGGGGAAGTTAATGTGCTGATGACCCCGGTTGGCGGCAAGTATTCTCTTGGGCCAAAAGAGGCTGTGGAAATGATAAAGCTTCTTGAGCCGCAGATTGTAATACCAATGCACTTTTATTTTGAGGGTATAAACAAAGAGTATTTTGACGGCTTGCTGCCGGTGGAAGAATTTCTTAGGGAATCATCGCTGCCGGTAGAGAAGATAGCTAAACTTTCTTTGAAGCCGGAAAATTTAGGCGAAGAACAGAAAGTGTTTTTGCTTGAGCGTAAATAATCCTGCCTTCTTTTAGATATGCCAGATTTGCGAGTTCCTCCTTACTCAAAGGAAGCAGAAAGTTCGGTCTTAGGATCGTTGCTTATAGATAAACACGCAATTATTGCGGTTGCTGAAATCTTGCTGCCTGAAGATTTTTACGAGACTGCGCACAGGCTTATTTTTGAAGCCTGCATTTCTCTTTATGAAGAAAGATCTCCAATTGATATATTGACAGTTAGCGATAAACTGAAGAAGAAAAAAGCGCTCAAAAAAGCGGGGGGTTCTTCTTATCTGGCAGAGCTTGCATCTCAAGTCCCAACCGCGGCGCATGTTGAACATTATGCAAAGATAGTTAAAGATTTATCAACCAGAAGAAACCTTATTTCTATTGCCAGTAAGGTAGTGGAAATGTCTTTTGATGAGGGTGTATTGGCAGATGAGCTTCTTGATAAGGCAGAATCTCAAATTTTTTCTATATCTCAAAAGCATGCTTTCCGCACTTTTACACCGGTTAGGGAAGCTTTGGCGGAAAGTTTTGATAGACTGGATGAATTGCATAAGCAGGCTGAAGGCTTAAGAGGGGTGCCAACCGGCTTTAAAGATCTTGATAATGTTTTGGCTGGGATGCAAAGATCTAATCTTTTGATTTTGGCTGCCCGTCCGGGTGTGGGGAAAACAACTCTGGCTTTAAATATTGCTCAAAATTTGGCTGTGGGTTATTCTCGGCCTGTTGCTGTCTTTTCTTTGGAGATGAGCAAAGAGGAGCTTGTGGACAGGCTTTTGGTTGCGCAGGCGGATATTGATGCATGGAGGCTGAAAACCGGCAAGCTGTCAGAAGATGATTTTACGGCTCTTTCTAATGCGATGGGTATTTTGGCAGAGTCTCCTATCTATATTGATGATACTCCCGCTTTGTCTATTATGGAAATGAGAACAAGAGCGAGAAAATTGCAGGCTGATGTAGGTATAGATTTGCTTATTGTTGATTATTTACAGCTTGCCAGATCGCGACAGCTAGAAAACAGGGTGCAGGAGGTCTCTGAAATTTCTCAAGGTCTTAAAAACCTGGCTCGTGAGCTTAAAATTCCTGTTTTGGCGCTGTCTCAGCTTTCGCGTGCGGTTGAGCAAAGAGGAGAGAAAAGACCTCAACTTGCTGATCTTCGTGAATCAGGCTCTATAGAACAGGATGCGGATGTGGTGATGTTTCTTTGGCGGGATGATGAGGAAAAATTGGAGAATGTTACGCTTGATATAGCCAAGCACAGAAACGGACCCTTATCTTCTATTAAGCTTTACTTTAGAGGAGACAGAATCAGGTTTTACGGAAGGGAGACGAAGAGGGAATAGGGGAATAAGAGCAGGAGGGCGGGAGAGTGGAAGTTAATTCAAAAGTCAAAAGTACAAGTTAAAAGTTAATGATTAATGGTTGATGGTTAATGGTTAAATGTCATGCCGAACTTGTTTCGGCATC
>DYKD01000213.1 GCA_020722765.1 Brevinema andersonii
GTTCCGTAACATTAAGAAATGGGCGCTCCTCAAACTATTAGAAAAAAATATATAATGTTGGTATCTGGGTTCCGTAACATTAAGAAATGGGCGCTCCTCAAACTTATCATTGTTGTGACAGGATAATTCCCAAAAAGTTCCGTAACATTAAGAAATGGGCGCTCCTCAAACATGAATATGTTTTATCGACAAAAAATTCAAAGCGTTCCGTAACATTAAGAAATGGGCGCTCCTCAAACAAAAATGATCGGCAAACTTAAAAATGTACGGTTGTTCCGTAACATTAAGAAATGGGCGCTCCTCAAACCGAGACTTGTCAGGCATATGACGAAGCTCTCTGTTCCGTAACATTAAGAAATGGGCGCTCCTCAAACATCGTCGGATTGTTTCTAAACGATAACTGTGGGTGTTCCGTAACATTAAGAAATGGGCGCTCCTCAAACCAATGGCATTATTGAAGCGCAACCAGGATTCGGTGTTCCGTAACATTAAGAAATGGGCGCTCCTCAAACGTATGCCTGTAACGGGCGTACCAGGAACCGATTAAGTTCCGTAACATTAAGAAATGGGCGCTCCTCAAACTCAACGAGGAGAGCGGTTGAAAGCACGACTTTCGTTCCGTAACATTAAGAAATGGGCGCTCCTCAAACAGAGAGCATTCGTGGTATGCCTGTAATGGGCATGTTCCGTAACATTAAGAAATGGGCGCTCCTCAAACCCTCGCCTTTTTGATATGCTGACAGCAACATGCTGAAAAAATTAACTTTTAGAGCGCCCGTGTTTTTTAAGTTTAATATGCTGCTAATCATAACAAATTGATTTCTTTCAAAAAAAGCTATCTTTTTAGGGTTTAAGGCAACGCAATGGCTTCCAGTAAGCCACTGCTGCCAAACTTAACCTGTTTTGCAGGTCTTTTCAAGACTATAGGCTATGTTAATTAGCAACGATAGGTTAAACAAGCAGCAGTTTGTTTTATTGATTAGAAGTGGCTGAAGCAAAAGCTTTGAGCATGACTACATAGTCGTTCACAATTTTATGTGGAACAGTCTGTGCTTCACCATTGCAATTTAGCGTTTTTTCATCAAGAAAGGCAAGCCAGTCTTCAAAAAAAATGGCACGCGATTTCTTCTGTAAGCGGCATCCATCCTGTTTGTTTGTGATAAAATCATCGGTAGTTAATTTTTTAAGCATTTGCAAAACAAAACTATCCAAATCTGGTCTGAAAATCTCAAGCAAATCCAGAACAAGCCCTTCTCTGCCATGCTGCATTGTGTGAAGAAATCCTATGACAGGTTCAAGCCCTGCAATCAGGATAGCACTTCTTATTTCTGCCATGGCAAGTGTGTAACATAAGGATAAAAGAGCATTGACAGGATCACGGGGTGGACGGCGATTTCTGCCTTTGAAGCCCCATTGATCATGCAAAAAATGACCAAGCACCTCAAAATATGTAGCGGCGGCTGCGCCTTCTACCCCCATCATACTATTTCTGTCTTTAGCTTCTTCCATGCGCTGCAATGCCCTTTCAAGTTGCTGGATTGATGAATTTACGGTTTTGCTTGTTGCAGCATATCTTTGCAGCAGATTTTTCTGTCCAGATATCTTTTTCCTTATAACCCATCGTGCAAAAGACATGGATGCATCAGGCGACTCAAGCAATTTAAACTGGGCAGCCCGAACAGCTATATCCTCACTGTTCAGAGGACCGATATGGGCAGCCTGTTCACTGCCTCTACCTGACAGGAGTAGAACGGGAATGTTGTATGAAGATGCAGCTCGCCACACATCACAGGAGACCAATGGTCTTCCTATAACAATAATCCTGCTGATTATAACCAAAGGGAAACGTTTGAACGTACCATCAGGCATGGCGACCTTGATAGTCTTGCTGTCCATGGTCACCACAAGCTCTTTTCTGTCAAGCAAAACAGTTATGCCCTGCATCGCCATTCATTTCACCTTTTATGTCTCTTCTGAGATATGGCACAATGGAAAATTAGCCAAGGGGTTGACACCTGATGTCCATAAATCACCAGCTTTTCTGATAGGATACGCCCTCAGGTCATCTTCTTTTGCAGACATTACGGACAACAATTTGTCCAGGAGTTTTTC
>DYKD01000214.1 GCA_020722765.1 Brevinema andersonii
TGGCTTCTCTTTGCTCAATGTAAAAAATTACTTTTGTGCAATCAAGAAAATTATCCAAGACCAATCGGAAAGATATCGATCGAAGGGATTCCGTCGACCACACCTGTGTCTCCACGCAATCATTGCTGCAAGGGCTTCGTAGACCCCTATGACCACTGTGTGGCAAATTTTTCCACCATGCCATATTTGTGCACAAATTATTGCTCCCAACGGACTGGATTCATTGTGAGCGCAATGGCTTGAACACATGTTAAAAAATCTACTTCTGTCCGCCGATCTTTGAATTGCAGTCGCCTTCTTGTAGGAAGAACTATGATATCTCACCAATTATGCGATAAAAGCATGCAAGAATTCTGCATTTTGAACAATAGTATGATAGGGACGCTCAGTCCGTCAGGTAGAAGGGAGTGCAGCTTGGGCTGCCTCGATCGTCCAATAATTGCATTTGTAAAGGAGACATTCCGATGACAAAAACAGATCTTTTTGCCCTCAGTCTTGTGAAAGATGGTGGAAGGAATACGGTTATGCAACTGGTAAAATCGGGAATGGAGGTTCACGCTTTTAGAGAACTTGATGAACAGGGACTGACCAGATTCATTGAAAAAATTGGAAGGCCTGAGAGGTTGATGGAGGCGATGAATCGGTTCTCGGTTTATCGGGAGATGGCAGAAGAGAAGTTACAAGAATTCCAAAAGCGTCAAATTCATGTCATCTCGTATTGGGATGCCGACTATCCGGTTTTATTTAAAAACCTAAAGACGCCGCCCCCATTGCTCTACTTGAAGGGAAATACTGCATTGCTAAATCATAGGCTTAACATTGCGATTGTTGGTTCCAGAAGTTGCACCGAATTTGGATATCAAATCGCTAGGCGCACGGCTGAATTATTTGCTGAGCGTGGGTGGAATATCGTTAGTGGATTAGCACTCGGCATAGATACTGCTGGCCATGAGGGTGCTCTGAAGGCTGGGGGCAAGACAACAGCAGTCCTGCTTGACGTGGAGAATATCTATCCGGCACAGAACAGGACCTTGGCGGAAAGGATTCTCGAGAATGACGGCTTGCTACTGGCTGAGAATGCGCCGGGAGTTCCGTTCATGAAATGGTTGTTACTAACAAGAGACCGCCTACAAAGCGGCTTGTCCATTGCAGTGGTGGCAGTTGAATCCGATTTGCGGGGTGGGACAATGAGTACTGTTGGACACGCCATTACTCAAAAACGTCTGGTCTATTGCCCTGAGCTAAAGAAAATCAGGGGATACCCTCCTGACGCCCCAAGTCGCAAGGCGTCTATAAGTTGCTAGTGGATGGAAATGCAAAGCCATTTGATCCTCGCCGATGTGAAAATCTTTTCTTAGAATTCGCAACTAAGGAGACCGATCCTGGAGCCAGCAAAACAGCAATCCAACAATATAAAGCTGTTGCGTAGTCGATTATCTTTCCGTGATCCCAGGCCAGTAGGGATCACAGAAAGCTAAATGCTCGGTGAGCCAAGATTAATTTTAAAAATTTCGCTTGCTCTTGTTGGATATTTTTGATAAAATCTCCCACTCTAAAGTGTCACTCACCAACTTTTGGGATTCACTTCAATTAGGCAAAAACAATGTCTCATGATAATTGCTCGATAGCTCTGCTTTCTATCGTCGTTCAGCAGACAGTCTTGAAATAGAATTTCTGCTCACTTTTTACTTGTCACTAAGGTGGACTGCACCCTCCTGAAGGGGGAATAGTGGCTTTAGTAAAAGACGAACCTTCCTTTTTTATCCTCGAGCGTGGGTCAGGCCATCTATCGCCCCGACCATCAACTCGCCGGATTTTCTTGCCTATCTCCTCCAGAAAAGACATCATTCGCATTACTCCGAGATACCCGCGTCACCACTATATATTTTCAATGTTCGGCACATGCTCTCGTGAACCAAAGACCGCCAACTCGTTGTCCGATAGGGTAGGTCATTCGCTTGGGAGGGACTTTTTCCTTTGTCCCAAACCAATCCTCCAAAAGAACTGTTTGCGACGGTGACATGAATAATAAATGGTGAACGCTGGATCAGTATAACGAACATAAAAAAAAC
>DYKD01000215.1 GCA_020722765.1 Brevinema andersonii
ATTATGACAAGTAGAATGAACTCAAAAGGTCAGGTCTCCAAATAGGGACGCGGCCGAATATTTACAATTAATAAAGCATAGATATGAAACGTGCGAAATCCAATGAATACGTGATTGTCGGATACCCTCACGGAATAATGTTTCACCATTTCCATGACGGTAAACACCCGGGTCAGCAAGGGTCTATTTCTGCATCTGACCTTTCCAAGATCATCGAGACCCTCCGCCATCATCATCACATCCTTCCTGCCCTAGAATGGTATAACAAGGCTATGAACGGCATGTTGGATTCTTGTGATTTGTGCTTTACTTTTGATGATGCCCTTCTCTGCCAATACGAGGTGGCGCTCCCAATACTCGAACACTACCATCTGACTGGATTCTGGTTTGTCTATACCTCGGTCTGCACCGGTTCCGTCGAAATGCTTGAGATGTACAGACGCTTTCGATGTACTTGTTTTGACTCCATTGAAGACTTTTATGCGGACTTCTTTGATACTCTGAAGACCACACAATATGGGCATGAGGTTAATACGGCACTAGAGACCTTTAGTCCTTGCGAGTATTTGAGTGATTTCCCTTTCTACTCGCCGGAGGATAGAACATTCCGGTTTGTGCGCGACAAGTTGCTTGACCAAGATGCCTATGCTGCGGTTATGGGTGCAATGATGGACGAGCACAATTTTGACATAAATGTTTGTCGGGATGAGCTCTGGATGCGAGAATCTCATCTGCGCGACCTCCATTCCCGTGGTCACATAGTGGGACTTCATTCACACACGCATCCCACGGTTCTGGCCAACCTCTCGCCAGAAAAGCAAAAAATGGAATATGCGACCAACTTTGAAACCCTGCGGAATATTATTGGCGTTGCGCCTATTGCCATGTCTCATCCGTGCAACTCCTATACTACGGACACATTGACAATCCTGCGTCGTTTGGGAATACGCCTAGGCTTTCGCGCGAACATGGCAGTTCTACCGGCTGTTAGTGAACTTGAGTGCCCCCGAGAAGATCATACAAACATCATGAGGATAATAAAATGAAAATCACTGTATTTACGAGCAATCAGCCGCGCCATCTTGCGCTCATTGAATCTCTTTCCACTGTTTGTGATGAAGTGTTTGCTGTTCAGGAAAGCAACACAGTATTCCCAGGCAAGGTGGAAGACTTTTTTCGGCGCTCGGAGACAATGCAGGAGTACTTTCAACGTGTCATAAATGCTGAGAGTCATGTATTTGGACATCCAAGGTTTACACCCACTCGCGCAAGGAGCCTAGTCATTAAGTCGGGAGATCTAAACATGTTGGGAATGGATGTCCTGGCACCTGCGCTCTCAAGCGATTTGTTCGTCGTGTTCGGGAGCAGTTTCATTAAAGGCCCCCTTTGTGACTATCTAGTGGAACATCGGGCATACAATATCCATATGGGGCTGTCTCCCTATTACAGAGGTAATAGTTGCAACTTCTGGGCATTGTATGATCAAAAGCCAGAATACGTAGGTGCTACCGTTCATATGTTATCAAAAGGACTTGATTCAGGTCCGATGCTATTTCACGCGCTTCCGCAGGCCGAAACGGAATCGGATCCGTTTGTTATTGGTATGCTGGCGGTTAGAAGTGCACATGAGGGACTTGTTTGTAGTATAAGAAGCGGGCAGCTTCTGGAGATGGAGCCCGTTGCTCAGGACAAAAATCTTGAGATTCGATACACACGCAATCGTGATTTTACGGACGATGTTGCTTCTCGCTACCTCGCAAACCTGCCCAAGCGTGAAGAACTTCTTGAAGGATTACGTCGAAGGGACACAAGTAAGTTGCTTCGTCCTTTTATTTATTAGGACATGGTTCCCGACTAAACGCTTGCATTTTGTCTTATGCAATCCATCGGGGATTTTTGTAATAAACTCCTTTATTCGAGCACGAAAAACAATAGAGCCAGGAGATTTGACCATATGAGACCGAAACCAGTCAGGATATATCTCGCCGATCTGGGGCATACATACTATACCCTGAAAAAGTGATAGGAAAAAGATAAAATGGGGTCTTGACTTTTTTAAACATTT
>DYKD01000216.1 GCA_020722765.1 Brevinema andersonii
TGGACGCGTGGCTGGACAAAGAAAAACTCCTCCCAGGGCAGGATTGGGAATTGGAGATTCGCAAGGCTGTGCGCGAGGTAATTGGCGTATAATTCACATATCGCTCAATAAGTAGGGTATTTTCAATGAGTCGTATATTCATCAGTTATAGTCTCATAGATAAAGCATACGTCAATAAACTACATCGTCATTTACTCGACCAAGGTTTTGACGCGTGGATTGACGACCGTATTGATTATGGCACTCAGTGGCCACGTGAAATTGAGAAGCGATTGAAAGAATGTGAAGTTTTCATTCTCGTCATGTCTCCAAATTCATATGAGTCTGAGTGGGTTCAAAATGAACTTTCATTTGCAAAACAATTGAATAAGCCCGTTTTTCCCCTTTTGTTAGACGGGAATGTTTGGTGGCATTTGCAAACAACGCAATTTGCCGATGTAAAAGGAGGAAAACTTCCACCCACGAAATTTTTTATTCGTTTGGCTGAAATTGCATCTCGTCACAAAACAGACGCTGATTCGGACAAGGCGCAGAATCTACAAGGAACATCCACAAGTGGTTTAGGCGTTGGCGGCAATGTTTCTGGCAGCGTCATCATTGCAGGTAATGGTAATGTGGTGCATTTAGGTGATAGCGAGAAAGCAAACCGTGAATTGGCAGAAAAGGCATCCCGTGAGAAAGCAGAGCGTGAAGCAGTGGAGGATGCTTCTCATGAAAAAGAAGAGCGTGAAGCCGCTGAAAAGGCAGCGATTGGTAAAGTAAAACGTGAGGCTGATGAAAAAGCAGCTCATGAGAAGGCAGAACGCGAAGCAGCAGAGAAAACTGCTCGCGAGAAAAAAGAACGCGAAACCGCTGAAAAAAGGGCTCGTGAGAAAGCGGAACACGAAGCAACTGAAAAATTGGCTCAAGAAAAATCTCAAAAAGAACTTGAGCGTGAAGCAAAAAAAAGGATTGCGAATGCGGAACGCGAACGCCGAGCGATAATGCGTAGGCACAAATGGAGAAATTTCTTATCCAATATTCGTTATAGGTTTGCCATCATACGTATATATGCATTACCCATATTGCTGTTTTTGGTTTCGATTGGTCTTTTGGGTTATGGGATTTATTATCTTGTAAACACTTTTTCGGCACCAATTCAGCCTTTAAATGCTACACCTACGTTAACTTTAGTCAACGACGCCAAAGGGTTATCCATGAGTCTTGTATCTTCGGAAACTCAAATCGCCAGCTTTTACTTAGATATTTATGAAATAACCAACGAAGAATATAAAAAATGTGATGTATGTGATGCCCCGTTAAATCAGAGCGCGTATAATGATGCAAATTATGCCAATTATCCTGTCGTCTATGTTACATGGGATATGGCTCAAAATTATTGTGAGTGGAGGGGCGCTCGCCTTCCCACAAAGGAAGAATGGAAATTAGCTGCTTATGGTTACACCGACAATCGCATTTTCCCTTGGGGAGATCAGTTTGGTTGTGATAAAGCAAACTATGGCAGTTGTGTAGGTAAGGTGTCTCCAGTTGATTCATATGAAAGTGGAGTTAGTCCTTTCGGCATTTATAACATTATGGGGAATGTATGGGAATGGATAGATGAAGAATATCGATCTTTTCAGGGTTATCATTTAGTGCTTGGAGGATCATTTAATAGTTCTATAAGTGAAATCAAAACGGAAAAAGGCGTTAGCAACTCTGATATTTATTCTGGAACATTTAATGATATTGGATTCCGTTGTGCTAAGGATACAAACCCATAAGAAAATGGTTTCTCTGGAACCTATTGTAGCGCGAATCACTCCCCATACGACAGCCATCCTCCCTCGTTGCCGTCTTTTCTTTTCCCATCAGTTATAATCCCCCAGCAATCATCAATCCCAAATCGGAAATACTTGCAGAAAACGCAAGTACAGGTGTCATAAATGACGAAACCCTCCTCCTTCCAAGAAATCATCCTCAACCTCCAATCCTTCTGGGCATCACACGGATGCCTCATCACCCAGCCCTACTACACCCAGGTCGGCGCAGGGACGATGAACCCTGCCA
>DYKD01000067.1 GCA_020722765.1 Brevinema andersonii
TTTGGATTAGTATTTGTATTCACTGCCACCTATGAATTCTCTGAGCGTGGATTTTGGGGGAATCCATGAGAGACTCTCTTCTGGTGAAAAGTCAAAGTAATTAAGGAGGCTAAGCAGTCTTCGCGCCTCGAAAAAAACGTCTTTTTGTTTGTTGATCTCAACCAATAATTCAAAAGCAAAACGCTTAAGAACGGGCAGTTCATAGAGTAGGGCTGAATTGAACACATAGTTTGCCTGATCCTGCGTAGGGAAAATGTTTTGCTGTTCTCCACGCATGACTGAAGGCCAGCGTTTGATGGTTTCACTGGCGTCATAGCCTCGGAATTGGGAATCCCTGACGATTCTTCTTATGAATCTATGCATGGTAGTATGAATCATTTCGTTTCTGTAAGTTTTGAGTTGGAGCATGGCAGTGACATAGATCTTGAATTTATTTCTTTTAGGAATGTTTGCGGTTAGCCTCGGATTTAACCCATGAATGCCTTCAATAATCAGAACGTCATCTTTCGCCATCTGCAGAGAATCACCTGGAAGGCGTTTTCCTTCTTTGAAGTCATATCTGGGAATCCGGACTGTATCACCTTTGAACATCTGGGAAAGGTCTGAGTTCAGTAGTTTCAATTCAATGGCTTCAAGGTTTTCAAAATCGTACTCGCCATTTTGATCTTTTGGTGTTTTTTCCCTGTCCTTAAAATAATTATCAAGGGCCAAGGTATAGCTTTGTATTCCAGCTGATGCAAGAGCATCTTTTAATCTGTAGGAAAAAGTGGTCTTGCCTGAGGAGGAAGGGCCTGCGATGGTAATGAGCCTGATTGCGGGCATCCGTGCCTTTATGGATTTGATTATTTCTGTCAATTGAAAGTCATAGCGTTGTTCTGAGATTTCAAGAAGCTGCTTGAATCTGTCGTTTTGGATCCAATGATTGATGTCTGAAATCTTGCTGATTCCAAGAGGACGTTGGAAAGCCCTTGTTTTGTTCAACATGAGGTTGACTTTTCCTTTGTTCAAAAGAGAGATGATGGATTTCATATGTCAACCCTTTTTGAAGTTGCTTTTTGAAAAAGGGAGGGGAAGGAGTTCTTTGAGGGACATGACCAGAATATGGTCAACTTGTCCGTTTTTTAAGGCGATTCCGTATATGGTTGTCTTAGGTCCTGCAAATTCGTGCATTTTCTGTCTGCACAGTCCGCAAGGGACAGGTTTGCCTCCAGCAAGGCTTTCCAGGGCGATATAGATTTCATCAAGTTCAGTTTCACCGGCAAGAACCATATTGTTGATGGCTGTCATTTCTGCATGTGTTGTGAGAGTATAGTCAGCAGACTCGATGTTACATCCGGGAAAAGTTTTTCCAGTTGAGGAAACTGCGACAGCGCCGACCTTGAAGTTTGAATAAGGAGCATATGCTTTTTTTCTGGAAGTTAGGCATAGATCGACTAATTTTTTTTGATGGATCTTGAGTGATGAAAGCTTTGTTTTTTTCATGGCAGGATCGTCCTGTTTTCTTTCAGAGTCAGGTTGAAGATGTTCCAGTTGATTCCATACAACATGTATTTTTTTAATTGGATTTTCTGAGGGATGTTGAGAGTCTTGTGCTTGTAGTAAGTTGTTTCAATTTCAAATCGATCATCACTGGATTTGATCAGTTTTTTTCTGGGGGATGTCTGAGCAAAAGTGATGGTTACCAACTTGTCAACCATAAAAACGGAATATGTGTTGTTTTGCAGGATTTTATCTGATATGAACCTGTTGATCATCGAATTGACGGATAATGCCAAAGTCTGTGTTGATAATGATTTTATGTTTGTTTTTTTTGATGCTTTCTCAGTATAAGTGATTTTCCCGATTTGGAATTCCATATGTTCAATAGTGTTTTTTTTGTTAACTGTGGTGTTCAGTGTTTCTTTCATGGGATAATTTTTTTCATCCAAAATCGTTGTTACAGTCTGGCTGAATGTGATGAAAAAAATGGGTTTCATCTTTATGATAGCAGTTACGATATTCGAGGTTCGAGTGAAGACAATCTCTCCCACGCTGGTTTTATGCATGTTCATGGAATAGGTAAGGGAATAGTCCGTAGCCCATATGTTTGGAGCAGAGATGTTTAGTAAGATGAGGATGATAAGGCAGTTTCTAATAGGATCCCTCCAAGTATTGATTTTTTCATCAAAGGTTGTTTCTGGATTTTTCCGTCCTTATGTATGAGGATCACCTTATTCGTGTCAACAGAGAATCCGGAATGTTTTTTGCTCACATCATTGGCTACCATAAGATCGATGTTTTTTTTAATCATTTTTTCTTTCGCATTGTCGAGGAGGTTTGCTGTTTCAGCCGCAAAACCGACAATAAATCCTTTTCGTCTTTTTTGGGCCAGTCCGCTAAGGATATCCGGGTTAGGAATGAGTTTCAGTGTCAATCCATTCTTGCTGATATTTTCTTTCTTGATTTTTTGATGGGATTTCACAGCTGGTCTGAAATCAGCAGGTGCTGCTGCCATAAAAAGTATGGTTCCGTCTGTGAATTCCTGATACACGGCTTTTTGCATCTCCATAGTTGTCTCAACTGGGATGATTTTAAAATCCCCTTTGGGGAGATTTATTGATAGTGGGGCGTGAATGAGTACGGTCCTAATGCCTTTTTTAAGACAAGCCTTAAGTATGGCTATTCCCATTTTCCCTGACGACCTGTTCCCGATGTATCTTACTGGATCGATAGGCTCTCGTGTGCCACCTGCCGTGATGATGATTTTTTTTATAGGCACTTTTTTCATTTTAATCCAAGCATGTCGAGAATTTTTTTTACAATAATATCTGGATCTGCAAGACGGCCAATGCCTTCTTCTCCGCAAGCGAGATCCCCTGATTCTGGTTCCACAAAAGAATATCCGGCTTCTCGCAATGATTTCATGTTTTTCTGTACAAACTTGTTCATATACATCGCAGTATTCATGGCTGGTGCCAGGATCACTGGATTCTTTGTTGACATGACAATTGTTGAGAGAAGGTCATCTGCAATGCCTGAAGCTATTTTCCCAATGATATTCGCAGTTGCTGGGGCGATAAGGATTATATCTGTATCCCTTGCCAGGCTGATATGGGGGATATTTTGAGGGAGATCCCGGTCAAACATGTCTGTCGAGGTTTTGTGTCCGGTCAGGACTGAAAAAGTAAGAGGCGTAATGAATTCTTTGGCATTTTCGGTCATGACAGGGTAGACTTCTAGACCTGATTTGACCAGTTTTCTGGCTATTTCTGCAGCCTTGTAACAGGCAATTCCACCAGTAATTCCGAGGAGGATGCGCTTTTTTTCTGTCATTTTGACCTCTGGATATGAATATAAGTGCATTTTAGGCTAAAATCAAAAAGAGATATTTTAAAGAAATCCTTGAAAATAACCGAAAATATATATAGATTGATTTTATCAAACCAATTTCATGGAGGTCATATGAAAGGGAAAATTTTTACCCTGTTTATCACGGTTTTTACGATTGTAGCGTTTATGGCTGTTTCAGGATGTGCTAAAAAAGCTCCAAAAAAGACTAATGTAAAGTCATCAACTCCTGTGCAGGCAGTTACACCAGCAATTGATCCATTTTATTTTGAGATTGCCGGGTTCAAATACAAGTCATACAATATTAATGATGTCAAAACCGAATTGACCAAATCTGAGAATGAGATAGCTGAAAAGCTCAAACAAGTAAAACAGTTTGGTTCAGTTCAAGTCATAGGTCATGCTGACAAGAAGGGACCAGAAGGTCCTGAAGGTGATAAGATAGGGAATCTTGCGTGGTCGCAGAAAAGGGCTGAGTCGATGGTTGATTATTTTGTATCAAAACACAATATCAGCCGTGATATTTTTTCTATCAAGGGTATGGGAGCAGCGCAGTTGAAGGATGCTTCCAAGCCATACGACCAGAAAAACAGGCGTGTTGAGATTGAATATAAGAAATAGTTCCCCTAATTAATTCCGAAAAAACGAAGGGCTTTCCACATGGGGAGCCCTTTTTTTGTCTTCAATTTTGACTTCATTACATATAAGACCTATATTGTGTTTATGATGTTTTTACTACCATAAAGCCTCCTGATATGCCGTGTCAAAGCGATAAGGATTTTTATGCTTCGTATATCAGATATTAAACTCCCGTTTGATCATGCGGATGAAGATGTTGCCATAACAGTGGCAAGTATTTTAAAAATTTCCAGACATGATATTTCAGATATAAGGGTTGTGAGGCGCTCGTCTGATGCTGGAAAAAAATTATGAAAGTGGGAGTCTCTTGCTTTTAAAATGGGAGGCTGTGATTATTCTGCTCCAATACAAGTCTGCCAATCTATGTTGTTAATGCGATAAAAGACAGGATAAAGGGAGTGTATTCATGTGGCAGAGGCTTTGATATCGGAGTAGGCAGATATTTGACTTTGGTCAGGTTTCAAAGTATATTGGATAGATTATCAATGATCAAAAGAGGTGTTCTATGAAAAAATCGGTAGTTTCAATGATTTTGGCCATTGCAATGTCTATTTGTGTTGTAACTCTCTTTGCACAGGAAAATGCTGAGGATGTTGATGCTGAAGGTTATAAGACAGCGGCTTCAGCAGGCATGGTATTTAAATGGAAAATTGAAGGGAACCAGCTTAAGTGTGTAATAAAGGCCAATACTTCTGGTTGGTTGGCTGTTGGATTTAATAGTGGAAGATCCATGGACAAGGCCAATCTTATTATTGGGTATATGGACAAGAAAGGAAATGTGGTTGTTCAGGACCATTTTGGAAAAAAACATGGCCATAAGAAAGATAAAATCCAGAATGTGATAGATGTGTTTGGAAATGAGCATGTTGGCAATACGGAATTAAGGTTTACAATCCCACTGGATTCCGGGGATAAAGAGGATTTCGTATTGAAGCCCGGGCTCAAGTATAATGTCATTCTTGCAACGAGCGATAAGGACAACTTAAAAACAAGACATAAGAAGTATGCGTCTGTGATCATCTTATTGTAAATGAAAGAGTCTGATTCCAGACAGGAGTTGTCGGATAAATAATTCATTGGTTAAAATAGAATATCCCCACATTATGATTACCAAGTCTTCTGCAGGTAGTGGGAAGACGCATAATCTGGCATTACGTTACTTACAAAGCTTATTACAGAGAGAGAAGCCTACTGAACTCAAGAATATCCTCGCTATAACCTTTACAAACAAGGCTGCACAAGAGATGCGGGTTCGGATTATTGATTGGATGAAACGGGCAAGTCTCAATTTCTCCTTGAAGAATGATCCTGTGCCAGTAACTCAAAGACTGGGAGGATGTTCAGCCCTATTCCATAAAGGAGCCTCTCAAGTACAGGAAACTTCAATGCTTCCTGATCTTACAACTTCGGAAATTTCCAGTCATTTGGAGAAGAGTCTGGACTGGTTGTTAAGAAATTATCATGATTTCAAAGTCTTGACCATTGACAGTTTTAATACATTCATGCTCAAATCTTTGGCATTCATGCTTGACCTTTCACCGGAGTTTGAAATATTGTTGGATCCTTCAGAGCATGTAAAAATGGCATTGGAAGAACTGTATTCTGATATTTTGGTCAAACCTGAAGTGAGGGATGCATTTGACAGGTTTATTGATGAATATGCCTATCTTGAAGTCAAGAAACTGCGTTGGAATCCAGATGAGCTCATCAAGGATCTGACAGGTTTTATTTGGGAAAAAGAGAGGGAAAAAGGTCTTCCTCCAAATAGGATGGAAGAAGGGGTTGATATAAGAGAAAACCATGTCTTGGCAATAAAATTGGCGCGTATGCTGAAGACAGAGCTATTGAATATAGAAAATATAAAGTTGAATTCGACTTTTTTGAAAGCTTTAGAAAACTGCTTTCAAGGAAGCCGGTTCATACCGTCAAAATTATCGTCTTGGTTGTATCGGGATTTTGAAAGAGTAGGCAGCAAACCAGGTCTTTTAAATAAGGGCTCCGCACCATTTTCAAGCAAGGCTTCCCAGCTTTTGTTGGATTTGCGTGATGCCGTTGATGAAATGGTCTATCAAGAGGCCCGATATAAATTCGCAGTTGTTTCTGATATCAACACCCTTCTTCAGCAAAAACTGAAACTGATCACGTCCAGGGATCATGTTGTCCTGATAAACGAGTTCAATATCCTTCTTCGTTCTGTTTTGGAGACAAATGAGAGTGGCGTTCCGGAAATCCCTTCAGGACTCTATCTTTATCTGGCAGAACGTTATCATCATTTTCTTATTGATGAATTTCAGGATACAAACACATTGCAATGGAATAATCTGGAATCGCTTATTACGAACGCTTTATCTGAGGGCGGTTCACTTTTTGTGGTTGGAGACGAGAAACAGTCCATTTACAGATGGCGTGGAGGAAATTTTGAACTTGTGAATAGGATTATTGAAGGGTTTTCACAGAATAGATATCCTGTTGAACAGCTTTACAGGCTTGATCTGAATATGAACTATCGGAGTTCAGAAGCGATTGTGATTTTTAACAATGCTCTCTTTACTTATGAGAATCTTTCCCGTCTTGCAACATCAGAATTTGAAGATCATTCCTTTGTTGATAAGTATCTCTCCATCTATAAAAATGCACAACAGGAGACACATGCATCCATGATGGGGAGGGGGTACGTCTATGCTGAATTGTTTGATAAGGATGTCTTGCTTGATAAAGATCATTTGGAAGAAGAAGATGAAGAAGATGATGATGATAAGATACAAGGATTAGACAGGTATATAAAAAAAAGGTTGCTTGAACAGATTTCTGAAGTCAAAAAAAGGCATGCATTACGTGATATTGCTGTATTGACAGGTAAGAATGACCAAGCCAACAAGGTTGTACGCTGGTTATTGGAAGCCGGCTATCCTGTTGAATCAGAACTGACTGTCAGTCTTAAGACACATCCTTTTGTCAATGAGCTTATGGCATTTCTTAAATTTATCAATGACCCTACAGACAATATCGCTTTTATGAGTTTTGTGACAGGCGAGATATTCACAGGACTTGCGGGACTTGAAAAAAAAGAGGTTTTCTCATGGATTAACAATACTCTTATCGAAGCGCCTGGTAGAAGTCTATATTTTGCATTCAAAGAAGGAAAGCGTATAGAATGGGACTTGTATGTATCGGATCTGTTCAAATATGCAGGGTATATGCCTTTGTATGAATTTGTTGCATTGATTATGAAGAAATGGGACCTGTTTAACCGGTTCAAGGAATCTTCCCCATATTTTCTCCGTTTTTTAGAAGTCGTACAGTCTCTTGGTTCTGTTTCAACTGATAATTTAGCGGATTTTATTGGGATCTGGGATACTGCGAAAACCTCAGACGATCAATTCCTATTAAAATCGACTGAGAGCATGAATGCCATCAGGGTTCTGACAGTACATAAATCAAAAGGACTCGAGTTTTCTGTTGTGTTTGTTCCGTTTGCTGGTGAACGGGGGAGAGAAGATTTTAACTTTGTACATGAAAATCAAGCGCATAGGAAACTGGATTTATTCCGTATCACCAAGGAAAACATTCTTTTTTCAAAACGGCTAAGTGATGTGTTTTGGGAAGAAAAAACACAAAGACTAATGGATGAGATAAATGACCTTTATGTTGCTCTTACCCGTCCAAGGGAAGCGCTTTTTGTCTATTTTGCTTCAGGGAAAAATAAGGATGGGCAGTATAAGAATTTGATGGCAAGACTGCTGTTCAAAGAAGGAACGTCCAATCCTTCCTTTTTTGGTGATTTTATGCAGACTGGCAAAGAAATAAATAATGAAGTCGTTCCACCTGAACAGATAAAATCGGGAATTCCTTTCAGTGATTCGGATTCAAAGGATGAGGAGTTGGTCTGGTTCAAACTTATCCGGACACGGGTGGAAAATCCAGAAGACATGGTAAGTGATTCTTTTCTTAAGGCATTGAAAGGGAAAGTCATTCATTCGGTTCTTGCGAAACTAAAGGGAATTGAGAAGGAAAGATGGAAAGAACTTGTAGGTGAGGCCATTCGTGAGCATGGTGCACCGAAGGAACCGGCTCAATATATTGATGTCCTTGAAAAGAATTTTTCAACATCTATGTTTTCATCCTTCTTTTCAGTTGAGGATGCTGAGTTTTTTTCTGAAAAGGAAATTGTCACATCTGGTGGGGCATTAAAAAGAGTTGACAGGTTTATTGTCTATAAGGATAGGATTGTCATTGTCGATTTTAAGACTGGACAGCATAAGAATAAGAAACACGAGGATCAAGTCTTGGAATATGGTCAGGTATTAGGGATATTATATCCCCACCATAAGATTGAAATGTATATCTCTTATCTTGATAGTGTTGAAACCATCAGGGTTGAGGCTCAATCATGAATCAAATACACATCATTCCTGGACATGAACGTTTTTTAGATAGCTTTGTCAGTCATTTTTTTGATTGTATGAATAATGACTTGTCACGAACTGCAGTCGTTTTCCCTGGTAGAAGACCGTTTCTTTATTTTAACAAGCTGTTATCTGAAAAATTTAAAGGTCCTTTTTTCCCTGTAAGAGAACTTACGATGGCTGATCTGATAGAGGTTTTGGCATTGGAACAGGGGGATAATAAGAAATGGGAAAAAGTAAGTCCCCTTGATGCAACCTACATGATTGTTAAGATCATTCAAGAAGAAGTTGGACCTTTTGACAGATGGGTCAATGCGGGAATAGCAACGCTTTTCCCATGGGCTGAAAAAATATTCAGATTTATTGACCAGATGGATAAAGAGGCAGTCCCGGATGACAGGGTCAGAATTCTTGTAGAAAATGCCAAGATTGGGTTTGAAGATGTTCCCTCTGAAATCAATGCTATTTTCAGACAGATTATCGCCATACGCAGCGCTTTTCATCAGAAGTTGGCAGCAGGATGTAAACTGACTACTGGTACGACCTATTTGAAAGCATTGAAGAACATTAGGGAAGAAAAAGTGTCTTTTCCAGGAATCGACCGTTTTCTTTTTTCTGGTTTGTTCGCTCTTACAGGAGTTGAAAAAGAAATTATCAGAAAATTCTGGAGAGACGGTAAAGCCGAGATTGTATGGAATGCTTTTCCAGAAGACTATCCGCATGTCCTAAAACCGCTGTATGACTATTTTTCTCCTAAGCAGGATTTTTTAGTAATTGGCGAAAAAAATGTGACACGGTCTCCTGCTTTTACTTTCCATGCCGCAACAGACATGCATTCAGAAGCCTTGACTGTCCGTGACATACTTAATAAGAATGTGATTAAAGAAACTGCTGTGGTCTGTCCTGCTCCAGAGACCTTGTTTCCTGTTTTGACATTTGCAGTAGAGGATTTAAAAACAGCAGGTGTTTTGGAGGATTTTAATATATCGCTTCGTTATCCTCTATCGCGGTCATCCCTTTTCGGTTTGGTTAAAAAGGTGATCAGTATACAAAGACGCGTGGCAATCAATAATGGGTATTTTCACTATAAAGCAAGGGACTATCTTCGTATTGTGTCACATCCTTTTGTAAAGAACATTGAAATACTGGGAGTCTCTGGTCGAAACGCCGCTTCCGCGGCTACCCGGGCTTTGCGCGGAGACTTCCCCTCCGGGGAAGCTGGAGGATGCCTTGTTCACAAGGCATCCTCCCTGCGTTTGGACCATATCGAGGAGGATCCTTTCCTCCTCGATATGGCAACGCAGGGCTCCGCGCAAGCCCGGGTTGGCCTTGCAGAGCTTTTCAAGGCTTTGCATGATGTGTTCTTCAGGGCCTACGAGAGGGCAGACTCCCTTGAAAAGCTCTGCAAGGCCGTTTCGGCCAGCCTCGATTTCATACTCCAGCATTCTTCCCTTAAATCCTATATTCTTGCAGGAGAACTTTTCAAATCGCTTTTCCAGATTATCAGGGATCTCAGTAATACTGAGATTGCTAAAGCGACACTGGGGAAGGATCTAGTGGCTTCGCTTTTTTTGGAACAGCTTTCTCAGACCAATATCCCTTTCAGCACACAACCTCTTCAGGACCTGGAAATCATCGGCATGTTGGAAACTCGCGCCCTTTCTTTTAAAAACCTGATTATTCTTGATGTGCAGGAAGGCATTCTTCCCTCAGAAAAAAAAACAGACCCGCTTATACCTATGTCTGCCTATCAAATTCTTGGGTTGCCTGACAATGACAGTTTCCAAGAAATGGAATCCTATTATTTCCATCGTCTGGTTTATGCTTCTGAAAATGTTCATCTTGTCTGGATTGATGATGCAGAACATCAACGCTCCAGGTATGTGGAAAAACTGATTTGGAATGAGGAACGGTCCAAGAAACAGCTCGGGATTGTGAAAATCAACAGGTTTTCTCTGCCCATCCGTCTGATCTCCAAAAAAAACCAGGATATACGTATTCAGAAAGATCCGCTTGTTATGAAAAAACTCCAGGAAATGGATTATTCTCCAACAGCGATTGATTTATTCAGGTTTTGCAGGTTGAAATTCTATTATGAGAAGATTTTAGGCTTAAAGGATTCAGGAGATGTTTCAGATGGCTTGGAGGCCGATGAAAAGGGGATCATCATACATAGAATCATGCAAAAGACCTTTGAACCATTTTTGAATCAGGAACTTGATAGACGTTCTTTGGAGGCTGTTAAGGATTCTTTGTCGTCAACTTCAAAGGCGGTTTTTAAGGAAATGAATATGACTGGAGAGCAGTATTTGTTCTCTCGGTTAGTCGATATAAGATTAAATTCCTATTTGGAAACGTTATTCAAACATAATCATGTTTTTAAGGTCATAGGGCTCGAACAGAAAATGATTGGAACCTTTCATACAGGCAAAAATATAGTCAAAATCCGTGGTGTAATAGACAGGGTTGACAAAGTTGGTCCTGGTATCCTGATTATTGACTACAAGACAGGTTCTTCATACAATAAGACAAAAAAAATATCTTTTGAAACAGATTTGGACAATATGGATAATGTGCGAAAGGTCATACCGTCTTTCCAGTTGCCAATCTATATCTCTCTTTATACTTCTATGGATCCTCATCTATCTGTGGAAAATATGGATGCTGAGCTTGTTTTTTTACAAGACAGGGATTCTACAACAGGACTTTTCCCTTCAGGCAAAACGATACCAGGAGGAAAACCCTTTTTGAAAAAAAGAATCTTGGATGATTTTTATTATAAAGGGTTGTCTTCTTTAGTGGATGACATGCTCGATCCGGAATCCGATTTTAGGCCATATCTTGAACAAGATTGTGAGAATTGTCCTTTTCAGAATTTTTGTGGCTTGGAATGATATCAATGCTTTTTTCTATTTCACTATTGTTACAGCTTTTGTTGTCATTGCTATGGAATTTGTCTGCACATTCAGGGCAATATATAAAATTCGATATGGCCATGGTTTAAAACAGCCTCAAACCCAAAATTTGTTCGATTTTTCCTGTTGAAATTCCTTAGGCTGTTGAGCCTAGAACAAAGAGATGAGGATGCTTTTCGTGGGGAGTCTGAGTTTTAAACCATGTGCCAAATGAGCATGAGAAGCTTGTGTGCTATAAAGGCACAGATCCCTGTCAAAGGGAGAGTCAATAACCATGCCCAGATTATTTTTCTGGCTGTTATCCATCTCACTTTGGATGCTTGCTCAATAGTACCAACACCCATGATTGCCCCTGAAATGACATGAGTTGTACTTACCGGGATGCCAAAATGAGCTGTGCCGATAAGGACAAGAGAAGACGCGGTCTCCGCACAGAACCCTTCCATGGCGCGGATTTTTGTTATTTTTGTTCCCATAGTTTTCACAATACGCCATCCGCCCAACATTGTGCCAAGAGATATGGCGCTGTAGCACGAGATGATGACCCATGGCTGGAGTTCAAAGGTCTTTGTCATCCCTGCTACAACCATGACCATGGCTATGATACCCATGGTTTTTTGTGCGTCATTTGTCCCATGACCAATGCTGTAAAATGTAGCTGAAACCAGCTGCATTTTCTTGAAAATGGAAGCGGCATTTGATGGATTCGATTTTCTGAATAGCCATATGATTAACCATGTGAAAAACATGGCTGCTACCATTCCTATTAAGGGAGCTAAAAATATGAATATGGCAATTTTTGCAAGACCTGCCCAGATGACAATCTTAAAACCAGCAGAGGCAATTCCACTTCCCACTAAGGCTCCTATCAGGGCATGACTGCTTGATGTGGGAAGTCCCCATAACCATGTGAGGATGTTCCAGATAATGGCTCCAATTAGGGCTCCCAGAATAAGTGGAAGAGTGACATAATCAACAACGATAATCCCTTTGCCGATTGTCTTGGCTATGGCAACACCAAAAAGAAAATATCCAAAAAAATTTGAAGCTCCTGCAAGAAGAACTGCCTGGAAGGGGGTCAATGTTTTTGTAACAACAATGGTAGCTATGGCATTTGCAGCATCGTGAAAACCGTTTAAAAAGTCAAAGACAATCGCAAAGGCGATGACTATGATGGCAAGTGTGATAGTGTCCATAATGGATTATCCCCTTTTTACAACAACACCGCGTACTATTTTCCCGATGTAATCAGTAGAATCAACAACAGCTTCCAGATGTTCGTATATTTCCTTGAATTTGATGATTTCTATGGGGTCTTTTTGTTTTGTGAATAGTTCTGCCATGCTTAATCTGAAAAGATAATCTGCATTGTTTTCGAGTTTATGCATTTTTTCTGAAATTGCGGTTATTGGACCATGTTTTTCAAGTGCCAAGAACAGGTTGACAACCTCTTTCGATATTTCCACAATAATCTCAGAAAATTTGATTACATTGTCAGGAACCTCCCTTATTCCATACATGGTTATTTTCTGGGCAATGCTGTTCAGGATGTCTGTGGCTCGGTCTGTGTTGAGGACAATAGTGTGTATGTCTTCCCTGTCTATCGGAGTGATGAATGTCTTGTGAAGCTCATCAATGACACGCCTTTCAACTACGTCAGCACGTGATTCGGCGTCCTTGATAAGCATGAGTTTTTCCTTTATCTGATCAACATTCAAAGTATGAATGTTTGTTACCAGTTCCTTGAAAATGAGGCATCCTTCTACATAAATCTGTGCCTGTTCATTCATAAGTTTGAAGAATTTTGTTTCGCGCGGAAGGAGAAGGTCTAGAATGTTAATTTTCATGTGAAACCTCCAAGTTTTACTTGACATCTTGTACTGTTGTAAAGAGAGATAATAGGGTAATATATTATTAGGTATTCGTCAAATTTATCTGTTTAATTATAGTAGGGCATTTGGGATGTTTTTCAAATAGTTCTTTCTTTTGACTTTTTTATATCTCTTTTTTATACTTTAACTGTAAGTTTCTGGTGGAGGAGGCGCGATGATAAGGCTTGGCGTTGATGTCATTGAGACAGACCGCATCAGGGATTCCTTTTTAAAATTGGGAGATAGGTTTAAAAACAGGATTTTTACTTCTGCTGAACAGCAGTACTGTGACAAACAGAAAGACCCTGTATTACATTATGCTGCCAGGTTTTGTGCTAAAGAGGCGCTCTCAAAAGCGTTGAAAACAGGCATAGCTGGCGGTGTCAAATGGACAGATATGGAAATTTTGAAAGATCCAAGAACCCAGGCTCCCTATGTCGTCTTACATGGTAAGGCAAAGGAGTTTTTTAATATCCGAAAAGGGATTCAGATAGATATCAGTCTTGCCCATTCTCACACAGTAGCTACGGCCTCAGCTGTTATTGTATCAGAAGATTAGCTCTCGTTAATGGATTTTTTCAGGTGTTGTCATCCATTGTTTTTAGAAATGATTTAGCGAATGAATAAATATCCATGATATTTTCCCCATCATTAGGATAACTGTCAAGGGCGGTTTCATCTGAAAAAGCGC
>DYKD01000068.1 GCA_020722765.1 Brevinema andersonii
TCTGACACCCCAAGGAATCCCTTATTACCGAATGAACCAGCTCTCATGATCACAAGGAGGCGAAATCGTTCATCTTCTAGCCGCGCAGAACAGTGATAGTGTTTCACACAATAATCCACTTATGCAAATTTCGTTCATGAAGAAAATTTCGGTGTATATAAATTATGTTCTATTATAAATTGAAAAATACCTGACGGCAAAGCATGTCTAATATCTTTTTTTGCTCGAATAGAAGCACGAACCCAAGAGCTTGTCAGTTCTATCAGCGGAGCTTGCCGATCAAAAATGATCTTTTCTGAAGTAATTCTGCTGGATAGAGGAAAATCTTTGCGTGGATAAACCATAATATGAGCATGCTTTAAAATAGACTCATGATTTTTCCATAAATGAAATCGCTGAATATTATCGCTGCCCATCAACAAATAATAGTCATTAATTGGATAGTGTTCGAGCAAATATTCCAACGTACCACAACTATAACTAGGCTTAGGTAAATGGAATTCTGTATCCATCACTCTAAAAAATGCGGTGTCCTTTGTAGCAAGCATCAACATTTGCAGGCGGAGATGTCCATTTGTCAATCCCTCGTGCATTTTCAGCGGACTTTGAGGAGAAGGGATAAACCATACTTCATCCAAAGAATGAAAAGCATAAAAGTAATTTGCTATAAACAAGTGCCCGATATGAGGCGGGTCGAAAGTACCAAAAAAAAGTCCTGTTTTGCTCATATCCGCCCTGAAGCAATAAATAAATTATCTGACTTCCATAACAGCCATTATCATCGAATTAGTCCCATGAAAAAAGTAATAAGCCGCCTCGGATAATCAATCTCCGGGGCGGCCTTTTCTCTCTCTTTTCTATAGCAGATCTTGACGATCAGAACGGAGTATCTGGGAAGTAGAAATCTTTTGCATTTTCCTTTGTGACCAATTCTGATGGCAAAATTACACGACGTGGGAGTGCTCGTACCTGATAAACATATGGATTGAGCTTCTCACCCTTGACTCCAATTACCGCATAGGAAATCGAGGTAGCAATTACAGAAGGCGAATAAGTCACATCAGCTTTTACAAGCGGATTTGAGCCATCCATAATTCCCTTGATAATGTCTTTAAGGCATCCGCCGCCAAGGAAAAACTTGATATCTTTTCGGCCCGATTCCTTATATGCCTGCATGGCTCCGATCATCATATCGTCGTCAGCAGTGTATACTGCATCGATTTGCTTGTATTTCTGCAAGTAGTTCTCCATGACCGAAAGAGCTTTTTGACGATTCCAGTCACCAGGCTGTATGTCGAGGATTTTGATGTTTGGATACTTCGCACATACTTCTTTGATAGTATCAGTACGAGTAGTGTCTATCGGTGAGGGAATGCCGGTTATAAGCAGCAGGTTCCCTTTATAGCCCATCTGCTTTGCAAGCCATTCCATTCCCTTTCGAGTATATGCTTCGTCATCATTTGTGATGTAGACGTCATATATGCCCTCTTTAGATACACCTCGATCCAGAACGACGACATAAACCCCTTGATTATACGCCTTCTCTACAACATTAGTGACAGATGTATCAAATGGGAATACAACAATTGCATCGACTTTTTTAACCAGAAGATCCTCGATATCAGAGGTTTGTTGTTGAGCATTACCAGCGAATTTCAGCTCAATTTTGACACTCTTATCTCGGGCTTCCCAGTCAGTCTTTGCTTTATTTGCCCACCAGTTCGCATTTGCCATCCATCCATGGGTAGCGCTCGGCATGGATACACCAATCTTGTAGGTTTTTCCCTGGGCGAAACCGACACTCGCAACCATCGTCACGATGAGGAGCATTAAAAATAGCTTCTTCATCATGGACCTCCTTAAAATCTGCATCTATTCGTCCCTTGCTGGGACCAGCCCTCAACGAGGGCTAATGATAACAATATTCATTGCTTCTGCCTTTGAATATATACAGAAGCGATGATTACTATTCCTTTAACGACGCCTTGAAAATATGGAGAGAGCCCCGCCATATTTAGCATATTTTGGATAATCTGCAGGATTAATATGCCGATTACTGTCCCCCATACAGATCCCCTCCCGCCTGACATTGCAGTTCCGCCAATTATGACTGCTGCAATCGCATCAAGCTCAAAACCCAGGCCAAAATTCGGCGTAGAAACCGTATTGAAGCGCGCTGCTAGAAGCGCAGCCGAAAAACCGACAGTAATTCCGATAACTACATAAGCCCAAAATCGGACACGATCAACTCTCACTGCAGAATATTGGGCAACCCTGGAATTTGAGCCTACAGCACATAGATAACGGCCAAACCGTGTATTATTTAATGTAAACGAAAGAATCGCCGCCAATATCAAAAGCACTAAAACAGGAGTTGACAATGAAAATACTGAACCCCCAATATTAAATGAAAATAATTTTGACATGCCAAATTCACCGAACGCTTGACTATGAGAAGCAAATTCTCCTGCGTTTGCCATCTGGAGCGAAAGATAACGGAATATTGACATAGTCCCAAGAGTTACGATAAATGGGACAATTTTCCCTTTGGTGATCAAGAGTCCATTCAAGGCTCCAGCTAAACCGCCAAGGACAACCATCGCGAATACTCCTCCAGCGATCGCCATAGTCTCATTTCCGCCATTTTTTGAAAGCAGGTAATTCATGAATAGAACACCACACGAAGCAACTAGAGCAGCCATTGCTCCTACTGACAGGTCTATGCCGCCAGAAATAATTACAAAGCTCATTCCAAGAGCAATAATTCCAGTATAGGATGCCTGCCGCATAATGTTGGTAAGATTTTCAATTTGTATAAAATACGGCCAACCAATAATAGTGGCCAATATAAATAAGACTCCAAGAGCAAGAAGAGAGCCGTATTTTTCAAGATTCAAATGTGATGCTTTTGCTGATTGACTCATGAAGCAACCTCCTCTTTTACTCCTGTTGCATAGAACATGATCTCTTCCTCATTGATATCAGACCCTTCAAGAGTTGCAGCAATCTTTCCCTCGCGCATAACAACAACTCTGTTGCACATCCCAATTATTTCCTCAAGCTCCGAGGAAATAAATAAGCAGGAAATACCTTTATTCACAAGTTCATTGATAAAATGGTATATTTCATGCTTAGCTGCTATATCGACGCCCCTTGTAGGCTCGTCGACTATAAGTATGTCTGGGTGGGTATCAATTGATTTGACAAGCGAAACCTTCTGCTGGTTTCCGCCTGATAGGTTTTCGAGTTTTGTATCGAGAGATTCTGTCTTTATACGAAAGGATTTTATATAATCTTTCGCTTTGGAATACTCGAGTTTTTTATTTATAATACGCAACAGTGACTGACAATAATTGCTTAATGAAACCAGCGTTATATTTTTTTTAACTGAAAAATTCGTAATGATTCCAGCTCCTTGCCTATCCTCTGACAAATATGATATTCCTGCACCTACCACTTCAGCAGGTTCTTTGAACTTTTTTTCTTTGCCATTCACGATTAGATGACCTTTTGTAATTTTTCGCAGGCCGAGTATTGTTTCGGCAACTTCAGTTCGACCAGCTCCAACAAGCCCTGCCAATCCAAGAATTTCTCCTTTTCTCAAGGAGAATGAAATATTATCGAGCACCCCGGGAACTGTTACATCCCTTGCTTCAAAAACGACTTCATCAGCAGGATTTGCTTTGGGCGGAAAAACAGAACCCAACTCACGTCCCACCATTTTTTGCGCCATTTCCAGTACCGAAACCGATTCTGCGGGAGCATTGAATACTAGTTCTCCATCACGCAATACAATCACCCGGTCACAAAGGCTTTTTACTTCTTTCAACTTATGCGAAATATAAAGAATCGTCATTCCTTGTTCCCGGAGGATTTTCACCAGTTTGAACAGGATGTCAATTTCATATGTTGTGAGCATTGTCGTAGGTTCGTCCAGAATGAGTATATCCGCGTGAAAGGCAAGAGCTTTGCAAATTTCAACCATCTGTTTTTCAGCAGCACTCATTGTATCGATTCGAGCATCCGGATCGATACCCACATCAAGACGAGATAATAGTTCGCGCGTTTTCTTCTTCATTGCTTCAATATTCAGAGTGTGATATTTTTTAAGTATTTCTACACCTAGAAAAATATTAGCGTATACCGGCAAATCTTCAATGAGATTAAACTCTTGAGGCACAAGACTTATGCCCAACTGCCTCGCCTTTATTGCAGACTCTATCTTTACTGCCTTTCCATTCAAATAAATCGATCCGGAACTGGGCATATATATGCCGCTGAGAATTTTCATGAGGGTGCTTTTGCCAGCACCATTTTCACCAATGATGCCAAGAATTTCATGCCTCTGAACATCCAGATTGATATCTTTTAAGACTGGTACACCGCCGAAATCTTTATTGATTCCCTCCACTCGCAGAATGATATCATTAGTTTTTTCAACCATAGTATTCCTCATTTTTTCATGGCTGTATCGAATTCAAGTTGCGAAATTGGGAAGTCAATTGCTCGAACATATTTCAAAGATTCCTGAGCACCGAATTCCCGATCCATCCCGGAGTCTTCCCATTCAACAGATAAAGGTCCTGAATATCCAATTGCGTTCAATTCACGAATAATGGCTTCAAAATCTACATTTCCATGACCAATAGACCGAAAATTCCACCCTCGTCTGAGGTCGCCAAATGGCAAATGTGATCCAAGTATTCCCGCTCTTACGTCTGCATTCAATGAGACATCTTTCATATGTACATGGTATATTCGATCGTTGAAATCCCTTATAAAAAGCTCGGGTTTTATTCCTTGCCACAATAAATGAGAAGGATCAAAGTTGAACCCTAATGTTTTTCGACCCTTGAATGCTTCGAGCAAACGCAGTGCGCTGTAATAATCAAAGGCGATTTCAGTTGGATGTACTTCTAAAGCAAAAAAAACACCATACTCATCAAAAACATCCAAGATAGGGCTCCATCGCTTTACTATTTCTGCATATCCTTCAGCAATCATTTCTTCTGATGTGTGAGGAAATGAATACCAATAACGCCATATTGGGGAACCCATAAAGCAAGTTACAATTTTGCAGCCCATCGCATTTGCAATTTTGGCTGTATTTTTCATTTCTTCGGTAGCCCAATCAACAATTGCTTCAGGTCGCCCTTTGATTGTTGCCGGCACAAAGCTGTCAAGACGTGGATCCCAAGGATCACCAACACATTGACCGGTCAAATGGGCAGCGATAGCCCATGCTTTCAACCCATGTTTTTTAAGTTGTTCTTTTTTCTTTTCGATAAAGGCTGAATCCTGAGAAGCTGCTTGAACATCCAGATGATCACCCAAACACGCAATTTCGATGCCATCATACCCATATTGTGCGACTTTAGAACAAAGAATTTCAAATGGAATATCTGCCCATTGGGCTGACACTAATGTTATGGGTCGAGGCATCTTATTCCTCCTTTTATTTTAAAATTAAATAAAGTTAAACACAGCATTTGCCTGCAGTCAAGTTTTGAAATGACCTGAAACAAAATTCTCATTCTATGCATGATTTTTCTATGCATGATTTATTGCTGCTCCAACTTTCTCAGCAATGCAACAAGCCATGATCGATTATCTGCGCTTGAATATGTCATCCTGCCCCCCATACGGCTGAAAGTTTTATTGAATCGCAGATAATACGCTGGATTATCCTGTGGCGGTTCGCCTTGGGTTTGCCAATTCCAGTTAGATTGTGCCAAGTCAACTACGTGGATTGAAAAATTATCAATTTTCATCCCATGAGAATGCGCAACATTACGCGCCATGGACAAGGCTTTTTCAAAAATCATAGGTGACATGACTGCTGATCCAACTGAGAGATAAACACCACCTTCCAGATTGGAAATAGAGTTTACGAAGGATAAAAAATCAAGTTCAGCGGTCCTTCCGACGATGGCACCCCGATTCATGGGATGTGTATATATAATATCATGCCCGAACATCGGATGGCATGTAAAGGGAACTCCCTTTTTATAAGCAGAAAAAGCAAGACTGTATTCTTTATAAGGATGTTTGATTTCCAGCTTACCAGAACGCAGGCCGAAATGCTGTATTACTGCACGCAAGTCAGCTGCTGCAGCGGCTTTTTCGAGCGAATTTTGCGTGACTCCTTGTTGTCCTCCAGCCATAATTGCTTTTGATAATTCTGAATCATTTGGAATAATCAAACCATCTTCCGCAATTAGTGCGCCTATCGACTCGCCATATCCCATGCCTTTCCATGAGCCAATTGCAAGTGCAAGATTAATCGAAAAACCTGTCTCTTCCCAGATTCCAAACTGCCCTTCAGCAATATATCGCTTGACATCTTCCGCTGTTTTACCCTGAAAGGCAAATTCCCAATCATGAATAATACCTGCTCCATTTGTAGCAAAATGATTTATCCAGCCTCCATCCATAAGTTTAATTAGAACAGGAGCAAGTCCATTCTTGATTGAATGGGCCCCAAAAGCGAGTATTACCGGCTTGCCTTGTTTATTAGCAGCGCGAATATCTTCGACTGCGGCCTCCACATTTTTTTCTGCTTGTGATGTCAGAACGGGATCGTACAAAAAAGGATTTATGGCATCACGCTCTATCTCCAGTTTGTTTTTCCGCTGAGAAAGAGGTCGTTCTTGAATGGCATCACGGCTAAAGAGATTTTTCATATGTTTTGCTTCCTCCAGAGAGATAATGCTTTAATCAAATCTTCGGGGTGTGCAGTGCCGGTTGTACCAAGTTGCCTTACCGTGACTGAAGCAGCAAGGTTGCCTACTAGTCCAGCTTCATCTGAAGTAGCTCCTGCAGCAAGCGATAATGCAGCTCCTGCCGAAAAAGAGTCTCCAGCACCGGTAGAATCCACTGGCCCTTCTATTCTGACAGCTGGTATATATTCAGGTTTTTCGCCTCCTACCCATACTCCGCGTTCAGCTACAGTAACAAAAACTTTCCCGTTTGTTTGTTTTTCTACCAAAGGCAGAGCAGTTATAATCTGTTCAGCAGGTACCGTTGAACCCGGCACAGGGTTATGTTGTTCCACCAGCTCAAACTGATTCATTTTCAGCGTGATATTATGAAATGCTTTAATTTTTCGTCGTGAATCAGCCCATATCACAAGTTTCGGATATCGAAGAGTGCAATCAGCCAAATATTCGCGAATTGATACAGTCACTATTCCTGAATTTTCGATATCTACCTGATCTACAATAATGAGCACATCTAGATCAGTTAGAATGCTTTCCAGCGAATCGATTAGCTTATTCTCAAGCCAGCGCCCGGTTGAATCTCGATTCTTGATATCATATCGATTGTACTCGCCTTCAAGCCCCAAAACATGGATATTCCGAGGTTTTATATATGTAGGAGTATATCGAGAGAGATCCATATGAAGGTGAACGGTTTCGCATCCAATACGGTTGAGATCATTTCTCAATTCATATCCATTCCCATCATCACCTGTAAAACCAATCGCTGAAATGCGCTTTACCCCAAGCGCAGCAATATTATTTACTACAGTCCCCGCTGCTCCCGCGCTATGACGGATCTTGACAGCTTGGTAGGCTATTTTGCCGGTTTCTAGAGAAAATTCGCTTATATCAGGATCCACTTCCAGGTATTTATCTAAAAAATAATCGCCAAGAACTGCAACTTTCAAAGAACTGAAACGATCCAGAAGAGTCTTAAGTCTATTCGAATTAAATTCAGATAATATGTCGCTCATATTTCGCCTTTTTATTCTTATGTTCTTGCTAAATTCCAAATATATCCAAGAAGTTGCGATGCTTCGCGAAAGTCGGGGATGATAATATCCGCACCTGCGCCGATGAGCCGCGTGCGTTTCCATAGATCAGCTTTACCGGAACGCATTTTTTCATCGCTTGCGACACCTACAGCAATTCCTCCAACGGCTTTGCAATCAGCAATTTCCACATAACCATCGCCGAACGCAATTAACCTGCTGCCTTCAACAGAATTCTCTTCAAGAATCCGTTTGATGACCATTCCCTTTGAGAAACTCAGATAATCCTTTTTTGCACCATAGATTTTCCCTTGAGCATAGTCATCGATCCCTAACAGATGAGCTTCCTCGATTACATACTCTTCATCAGTACCTGAAGCAACATAGATCTCGACCCCCAAATTCTTTAGGGCTGATAGAATTTTCAGAGCACCAGGCACAAGCATTTGTTCACGTTCCAGCTTTCCAGAAGCGAGCCCTTCCCTACGATCGGCAATATGGACCAATAACCTTTTATGGTACTCTGCTTTATATTCTTGAGGATCGAGAGGTATACCTCCTCGTGCTCGTACCTCCTCAGCAAGGCGAATCATTTGGTAAATAGTCTGTTTACCAGTAAGTGTATAAACAAAATCTTTTACATATGCTTCAATTTCTTCCTTTGTTTCTGTTGGTCGAGCAAATTGCATGAGAATCTCAACCATCATAGGAACCATGATATCTACCCAACCTTCACGAATAAGGCTCAAAGTACCATCAAAGTCAAAAAGGGCATAACATGGTGGCTCATCGATTGAGATATTTCGTATTATTTCGATTGAGGTATCTCGAAGAAAGGTGGTAGATTCAGGTATGGGATATATCGGCTGATAATTTCTTTCGGAATTGTAATAGTCTTTACTCATGACTCTGCTCAACAGGCAGCATTTTTTGCAGAATTGAATACATAAGATGATCGAAAACCATGTGCATATCTTCGGTAATTTGCATGTCATCAATTGGCACATTCACACCGTACATGGCTACTTTTTTCAGCTTTCCGCCATCATATCCTGTTAGGCCTACTGTGATAGCTCCTTTTTTATTCGCAAATTCAACAGCTTTTATAACATTAGGCGAATTGCCTGAGCCTGATATTGCAATAACTAAATCGCCGGATTCAAGAAAATTACGCAACTGTTCGATAAAAATGTTTTCATAGCCTACATCATTCGCATAGGCTGTCAGTGTCGGAATGTTGTCATTCAGGCAAATCATGCGGAAGCGTTGTGCTTTGCGATACGAAAGACCTTTATTGAAATCAACCGCAAAGTGTGAAGCTGTAGCAGCTGATCCTCCATTGCCCATAATATAAATAGTTGCGTTGCGTTCCAGAGTATCGAGCATCAAATTCATGAATATACTCAGATCTTCTCTGGAGACCCGATCAATCGTTTCCTTCAGCATCTGAAAATATTCATCAATCTCCTGAACAAACACTTTCCTCATTACTTTCTCTCCTTTTTGCGCTAATAGACACATAGAGAGTTTGTTTAATTTTAAATTAAGTTAAGCATGGGTTTATGCTCCTGTCAAGAGTTATTTTAGCTGGATGGAAGTATTCGCAGAAGAATTCGACGTGCAGAAATCGAGGAGCTGAATTATTTCTGGTGATGATCCACAAAGCTAAAATTAATGCTTGAATCCTGAATCAAGGATATTATCAAGCACTAAAGCGGCGGCTCCGATGCACGCGCCATTTTCTCCCAATTCGGATCGTACAAATTTTGGGTGTACTCTATCGTACACAAAAGCTCTCGAAGCTACTGTTTTCTGGATAGTTTCAAGAAAAAAATCGCCTGCCGAGACCAAGGCACCACTTAAAACAATCCGATCGGGAGCAAAAAGGTTGACAACCGAAGCAAGCCCAATTCCTATATATTCCGCTGCTTCATTCATTATTCGCAAGGCCAATGCATCATCCAAGCACGCTGCTTCATTCACTATTTCGGCAGTAATGCGATCAAGCTTGCCTCCAGCTTTATTTTCAATAATGGAAGATGCGCCAGCCACAATGGCCTTTTTCGCCGCCGCTGCAATTGCTGGTCCGCTAGCCATAACCTCGAGACACCCTCTATTGCCGCAAGTACACTTTGGACCGGAAGGATTTACTGTAATATGGCCAATCTCACCAGAAATAGAGAGAGAACCACGATAGAGTTCATTATCTATAATGATACCCCCTCCAATGCCTCGCCCCAGATATATCGCAAATATATTCTTGGCTCCTCTCCCTGCTCCAAACCGGGCTTCCCCAAGAGCCATAGCTTTGGCATCATTTTCCAGTGAACAGGATATGCCAAATTCGTTTTTAAAAATTTCAACTAGAGGAGTATTTTTCCATTTTGGAAGATTAGGTGCTTGTATCGCAATGCCTTTTTCTGTGTCAACTATGCCAGGAAAACTTATTCCTATTCCATATATTTTTTTTGATAGATCTCCTAATGAATCAAAAGTTTTATGAGTTGCTTCAATAATTTTTGAAAGCTCGCTTTCTTTTTCTTCTTTAGGATCAAGGACAATCCGCTGCCTTGAAACAATATTTCCATGAAGATCAATTACAAGAACAAGAGCTTTTGCAACACCAATATCCACTCCTGCAAGAAAAAAAGCATCAGGGAAAAATTCTATCAGAAGCGGTCTGCGCCCACCCGTTGATTTGCCACTGCCAACAGTCCGAATTATACCATTTTCTCCAAGCTGATTTACAATTCGAGATACAGTAGCCGGTGTGAGCCCGGTAATGCGGGCAATACTTGCCCTCGATATGCGATGATTCTGTCTGAGCACATTGAGGACCGCCAATGTGTTTTTTTCTGCGAATAGCTTTTGTTGGCTGTTCATTATGAAAACCCTTCCTAATATGGGAAAAAAGCCAAAGCAGCAGCACCCAATAATGCAGCATTATAGCCCAGTGAACTCATTTTTATTTCGATTTTGCGTTGTGGTTCGGTTAATATTAAAGAAGGCAGCTCTTTCTCAATTATCGGCAGAAGAAGATCCAATGATTTAGCTACTCCTCCCCCAATCACTATTACCTCCGGATCAAAGAGATTCTCAATAGCTGCAATCCCTCGAGCCAGCATCTTCCCAATATGCTCAATTATTTCCATGGCAAGTTTATCCCCAGAACGCGCAGCTTGTGCAATTGCAGCAGCGTCCAGAGCATCTTGGTCAATATGGATAAGAGAAGATTGACGACCTTCCTCGAGAAATTGCAGCGCAAGCCTCCGCCAAGCAGGCCCTGCAGCCTCAGCTTCCAGACAACCATGATTTCCGCAGCTACAAAGAGCTCCATCACAATGATTTACAATTAGATGACCAATTTCTCCTGCCATTCCATTTGCGCCACAGAAAATCTTGCTATCTACAAGTAATGCGCCCCCTATTCCTGTACTGATAGTCATCCAAAAAAGTGACCCATACTTGGCTGCAATTCCAAATTTATACTCGCCCCAAGCACATGCATTAACATCGTTATCGGCGTATATTGGAAGATTGAAGATATTTTTTAGAATTTCTCCAAAAGGAATATTAAGCAATCCCGAGGAAGGAGAACGGATTAGAATACCATGCTTTTGGTCAACAATACCTGGGAGAGCCAATCCTATTGCATCTGCTCCACCGCCTTTTTCTAGTACTTTTGTGGCAAGCGAAGTTATGCAAGCTTTCGTAGCAGTTATATCTCCGCGAGGAGTGAGAGCTGTTTCTATTGCAAGTACTTTGCCATTTGCGCCGATAATGCCCGCTGCTATTTTTGTGCCACCGAGATCGATTGCCAGAACTCTCTTCATCATTACGACATTATACAACACATCCAATCAATTTATAAAAAATTGACAAATATTATAGTAGCTGAGTTTGCTTTATTTCTTCATCGCTTCATCGAACGCAATCGAGGAAGGAGCGAAATCGACATCGCGCACAAACTCCAGTGCCTCCTTCGCGCCGTACTCGCGGTCCATGCCGGAATCTTCCCACTCGACAGAGAGCGGCCCCTGGTAGCCCGCGGCGTTGAGCTCGCGAATGATGCTCTCAAAGTCGACGTCGCCATGGCCGAGCGAGCGGAAATTCCAGCCACGCCGCGTATCGCCGAAGGCGATATGGGAGCCAAGGATGCCAGCCTTACCGTCGAGGGTCACCGCTGCGTCTTTCATGTGAACATGGTAGATCTTGTCCGCGTAATCGCGAAGGAAAATGTGTGGAGTCACACCCTGCCAAATGAGGTGGGAGGGGTCGAAGTTGAAACCGAGAGTCGGCCTGTTTTTGAACTCTTTAAGAAGCCGGCCGGCGGTGTAATAGTCAAAGGCAATCTCGGTAGGATGTACTTCGAGCGCAAATTTCACACCACAGCGATCGAACTCATCGAGAATCGGCGTCCAGAGCCTTACGATTTCTGCAAAGCCTTCGTCGATCATTTGTTCTGTGGTCTGAGGGAAGGAGTACCAATATCTCCAGATCGGGCTGCCCATGAAGCCGGTTACTACACTGCAGCCCATATTTTTCGCAGCCTGTGCAGTATACTTCATCTCTTGAATGGCCCATTCGCGGATCTTCGCAGGATTGCCTTTGCACTCCGCAGGCGCAAATCCATCGAGGCGCGGATCCCAGAGGTCGCCTACGCACTGGCCGGCAAGGTGGGCTCCAAGTGCCCAGCACTTAAGGCCATGTTTTGCAAGAATGGCCTTGCGTTCGGCGACATAGTTCGGATCTGTCGCCGCACGTTTCACATCCATGTGGTCGCCCCAGCAGGCGATCTCGACGCCGTCATAGCCGAAGGATGTTACTTTCGCACAAAATTCGTCGAAGGGCAAATCTGCCCACTGCCCAGAAAAAATTGTTACTGGTCTTGCCATGGTTGTTCCTCCTAAAGATTTCCTATTCCCCATCTTTAATTGTCAGAAATCGACCCACACCGCACCTTTTTGGGAACTCTCGACGCACTTGCCGATAAAGCGGACGCCCTGGGCGCCATCTTCCGCTGTGGGGAAGTCTAGATCGTCTTGAGTGAGCTCTTCGCCCGCTTTGCGCTTGGCGAGCGCCGTGATAAATGTCTTGTACAGATTTGCAAAGGCTTCAAAATACCCTTCGGGATGGCCCGAGGGAATGCGCGAGTAGCTCTGTGCATGCGGGTAGAAACCGTCGCGCCCGCGCGAGAGGGTCACCGTTGGCTGACCGAGTTTCGATACAATGAGGTAGTTCGGGTTTTCCTGCGACCACTGGATCGTGCCCTTGGTGCCGAACACTCGAACGCGAAGGCCATTATCGAAGCCGATCGCAATTTGGCTTGCCCAGTAGAGTCCTTTGGCCCCACCCTCGTACTCGACCATGATCGTTGCATTATCGTCGAGAGGACGCCCTTCGACAAAGGTGTCGAGGCGCGCGCAGAGCGATTTGATCTTGAGCCCCGTAATGTAGGAAACCATATTTTCTGCGTGGCTACCGATGTCGCCTACGCAGTTCGACTTACCAGCGAGTGCTGGATTTGTTCGCCATGAAGCCTGCTTCGAACCCTCGCGCTCGGAAGGAGTCGCGAGCCACTCCTGGGGATACTCTGCATTGACAAAACGGATTTCGCCTATGTCGCCTCGGCGCACCATCTCGCGGGCTTGCTTTACTGCAGGGTAGCCCGTGTAAGTATAGGTAACACCAAAAAGAAGGCCCTTCTTGGCCGCGAGGGCTCCCAGTTCCTCTGCCTCAACCTCTTCAAAAGTAAGGGGCTTATCGCAGACCACGCTGATACCAGCATTTAAGAATGCCTTTGCTACAGGGTAATGCAGCGCGTTCGGCGTCACAATCGACACAAAGTCGATGCCATCAGCGCGGGCTGCTTCCGCTGTCGCCATCTCGGCGTAGGTGGCGTAGAGCCGATCGCGCGCAAGGCCAAGGCTCGCTCCTGTTTCTAGCGTATTTTCGAAACTCTGCGAGAAAGACCCCGCGACTAGCTCGGCAAGCCCATCGAGCGCAATTGCCCGCCTGTGCACATCGCCGATGAAGGCACCCTTGCCGCCGCCCACCAT
>DYKD01000217.1 GCA_020722765.1 Brevinema andersonii
ATAATAATGTTTGATAAATCAAACCGCTACATCCTCATCAAGGGGGATTCCCCCCGAAATAAATTCGGGGCAGATTTCCTAAGTTGTGTCAAGTCCTCTATAACTGCCCGATGAACCGCACCCAATATTTCTATCATCCAATGTCGCACAAACCCGCATAAACAATCTCTATTCGTTTCTATCACCATTTTACAGTCTATCTGAAACCTTGATTCTAAATTATTTAACAGGATTGACATCAAGGTCTCCTTTGAGTATGATTATTCTGGGAGCGGTTCAAATTTGGGGTGTTCCTTTGAACAGCCCCTCGCATATTTGAAAACCGCTCCCTTTTCTTTCGATTTCTGGTTCGCTGACGTACTTCCTCAGGGACAATATAGTGCTCTTTAATAATCGCTTTCGCCTCTTTCTTGGTCACCGGCTGACCATTCACATCCCGCAGTTCATAGTTCCTTTCATCCTTCAAAATTCGCAAGACCCGTCCAATCATCCGCACTCCTACCGCACACACCGCCTGAGTATGACAACGACCCTTATGCACCATCTCATCATAGTAGACTTTTGCCAACTGTGGATCCCATTGCCGAGCAGTGTCTGCGGCTAAATAAAAATCACGCCGCAATGATGAAGGACCAGCCTGACTCATCTTTAACCCCTTCTTTTCCATCTCTCCAGAACTATCCTCTTTTGGAATATAACCCACAAACGCCCGACATTTCTTCTCATACCGAAAACGATTAGCATCACTAATCATACCATATAGCGCCGGCCCTAAATTCTTACCAATACCTGGAATCGTCTCAATATATTTCTCCGGATGCACCTTTTCATAAAGCCGCTGAATCTCAATCTCTATCTCCCTGATTTGCTTTTGATAAATCTCTAAAATTTCTACCTCCGGCACAATCTCCCGAGCTAACTCCTCAAAATTGAAATATGGCTCACAACCATCATATAAAGCGCAAACCTCATCCGCAACCCGACAAATCGCTTGTGCCACCTCAAGAGATACCACTTCACCACACCGGGCACTCAAAGACTCGGCTAATTTCTCCGGGCCAATCTTTTGAACCATAAACGGATTGAAATAGTGGCGATAGAACATCTTCGCAACATTACCAAAAGGGTCAGTAAGACATTTCATCAACCCAGGAAATGCCCAATCAATAAGCGAGGTGATACGATTCTTTTGCGCGGTAAGTTTTTCCACAAAATGCTCCCGCTGACGCACACGGCGAGTTAATGCCATATTCTGTGCTGGCGGAAGATAGACCTCCTCAAGATTATCACGATCGACAATCGGCATCATCGCTAAAGTTTGCGCATCAATTTTATCACTCTTGCGATGCCGTGAATAAAACTTACGCAAGTCTTTCACTTTATGGGCCTTCACCCGCACTACCTCACAACCATGAAGTCTACCATAAAGGGCAATCACAAACCAAGCCATACCAGTTGCCTCAACGACAATCCGCACCTTATCCTGCGGCGCGGCATAACTTTTTGCTTGGGCAAAAAGATTATCTAAATCCTTTTTCGCAAGTGAAAATGATATATCAGGCCCAAGCTTTTCACCCCGTTCGTTTCTGATTTGAGCACGACTTTTTGCCTTAATACCCAAATCAATACCAATATTTATCTCAGCCATTTTTTACTCCTTTCAGACGCTTCACAAGACAGCCTCAGCCTTGCGGTTGATAAGGGGCGCCTCTGCCTACGCAGAGCCCCAATTTCCTTAATAGAGGCACACTTCCTGTCCAGAAGCGTCTCTGTCTGCCCCAAGAGGCCTTCCGCTAGCCGGAAGCCCCAGGCTTTTTTGCCAGGAATGACCATCTCCTGGACAGGAAAAGCATAATCCATCGCCTCAATAAAATCAAGTCTAAATTCTTGCTCATTTTGCGAAGCGGAAATAATTTTATTTTTTTGTTTTCTATTTTTATTAAAAACATGGGTTATCATACAAGGCTCTTGAAAACCCCAAATCACCCTCACCCTTTCCCTCTCCCTAAAAGGGAGA
>DYKD01000218.1 GCA_020722765.1 Brevinema andersonii
CGCGTATCCCCAACCAGTTCATGGGAATCAGAACTGGCTAAAAAGAATATACAAGATGAAACGATCCGGCTACACAGTTAGCTATAAAAAGATTGGAAATATATTACACCATGAGGGATTCAACCTGAAGGGAAACAAGAAGACAAGGGGAGGGGAAGGGTAATCCCGATAGGAATGAACAGTTCCAGCACATAAGTGATACTGCAGCATCCTTTCTGGCATCAGATGAACCTGTCATATCTGTGGATGCAAAGAAGAAGGAACTCATAGGCAATTTCCGGAACAATGGAAAGGAGTGGAAAGCGCCTGGTGAATACGACGAGGTCAACGTGTATGATTTCCTGTCAGATGCAGAGGGAAAAGCGATACCATACGGCATCTACGGCATGAAGGCCAATGAGGGATATGTCAGCATAGGCATAGATCATGACACTGCTGAATTTGCCGTTGAATCCATACGGAGATGGTGGAACCTCATGGGCAGGAAAAGATATCCCGATGCACGAAGGATCATGATTGCAGCAGATGGCGGCGGTTCCAACGGATCACGTGTCAGAATGTGGAAGATAGAATTACAGAAATTCGCAGATGAATCTCATCTTGACATAACGGTATGCCACTACCCTCCAGGCATGAGCAAATGGAACAAGATCGAGCATCGCATGTTTTCATACATTACAATAAACTGGCGGGGAAAACCTCTAAGATCCTATGAGACCATCATAGATCTCGTAGGAAACACAACCACAAAAAACGGACTGAAGATATCAGCAGACATGGACAATGGATTATATGAGAAAGGAAAGGTTGTAACAGATGAGGAACTTAGCAAAATCAACCTTATCAGGGATGAATTCCACGGGGATTGGAATTATACAATAGGTTCGAGAAGTAGATAAACAGAAATGTTATTCGTTCACAACTCCATAATGGATATCTTTTCATCGTGTTTATTATGATCATCACATTATTCGTGGAATTCAATATCCTGAAAAATGAAACTATAAACGACAGGGTAAGGGTAAAGGATACAATCCTGCAACCGACAAAGATAGACCATTCCAATGTCAGTCATCGAACCACTGTCGAGGAGATGCTGGAGAAATTACTGAATGTTGCATAACTCCCCTGTCTCAGGCGAATCTATTCCTTTAATGTATTTCGGTAAAGGATATGAGCAGTAAATTTTATTATAGGACTATAGTTCCTGTTTTCAAGGGATGAGACACGCAACATCGGATGATCTAAAAAACATTGAGCAACTTCTAGAGGAAATCCGGAAAATTAAGGGAATTACAGAAAGACAACCTGGTCACTTTTACTATAGCGGTAAGAACATCCTTCACTTTCACGAGGATCATGGATCATTGTATGTAGACATCGGGGAAAAGAGAATGAACGTTGCAGAATTATCACACTGTGAGATTGTTAAAAATGTTGAATTTTATATTTCCTACATTAAATCTGCCAGAAATTCTAAAAAATGAAGAACAATTGGAACAACATGAATATACGGGAATCCATTATTTTGGGTCTCCTGACTTGCTCCACGAGGATCTCGGATATGAGCCAAGGATCCTGATACTGCTGCACTGACTGGAAAGTTCTGCAATAGCACTCTTCACTGGGCCATCACTTGAATGCCCGAATACATCCAGAATGAATCGGTATGAGCCCGGATTATATTTCTCCGGCCTGGACATTACCATGCTCAGGTTTAAGTTTCTTGTTGAGAATGGAAGCAATGCCTTAACCAGGGAGCCTGCAATATTGTCTTTCAGCATGAAAGTGATTGATGTCTTGTCCTCTCCGGTGGGTACATTTTCTCGCTGCGAGAGCATCACGAACCTGGTGAGATTCTGCGAATAATCACATACGTATGATACCTTTACAGCCAGCCCGTAAAGTTCTGAAACCCTGGGCGAACCTATAATTGCAGAACCGATCTCATCCTTGATTTTCCGTGCCATTTCAGCTGTTGACCCGGT
>DYKD01000219.1 GCA_020722765.1 Brevinema andersonii
TCATGGACATGTGCTGCTTCAAATGGCGGGACAATATTTGCAAATGAGAACAGGACATTTATTGTCAACCAGACAGACAGGGCAATAATAACAAAAGTGAATGCCACTGGCACTTACTATAGAGTATGGAACAATGGAACATGGCTGAATGAGATTAAGACGACGGCATCGTTGAATGAATTATCCCGCTCGCCTATAGGATTCCCTGAGCTTACTGGAGGTTATGCAGCGTATGTAACACCTAACAAATACCGATATGAAGAGGCTTTGGCAGGCAGCTGCGCATTCAATGGGACAAACTGGACATGCGGAAGCAACTGGATATCAAGCGAGCATGCTATCAATTCATGGGGTTATGGAATCTCGTCTGGAAATTACTTGTTCAATGGAAGCTCATGGAGATATCCTTTCTCTGGCGATACTTTCCCGAAATTCATAGAGGGAATTGACACATTCGGGAAAAAAGCAGCTATACTTTTCCAGAACAGGAACAGCTTCAGCACGCCTATACTGACATTAAAGACATGGAATGGATATGACTATAGTGTTGGCCCTATCCTGGATTCAGAAGAAGCAATAAAATTATCAAGCTACAAGGGAAGCCACTACAGGGGAATTGCAGGAGACTTGATTTATGAT
This sequence comes from Brevinema andersonii, assembly GCA_020722765.1. Lineage (GTDB taxonomy): Bacteria > Spirochaetota > DYKD01 > DYKD01 > DYKD01 > DYKD01. The sequence goes on from DYKD01000219.1 coordinate 640, forward strand.
GCAACAGGCAGGCTGCTGATTGCATATTCATCTACAATAAATGTCACGACTATCCTTCAAAATATTAATGGTGTAAGAACATACTCAAGGACAGATATTCCTGTCGGAATAAATGAAACTATACAAAGAATAAAACTTGTTTCAAATGGCTCCAACACTATACTCGGAAGCTATGGAGACAAGTTCTATATTAAGCTATGGAACAACAGCGATTGGGAACCTGCAAGCATCCTGGATTCTCAGACAAAGATGAATTCGACATGGCTCATGCTGCAGTCTGGATACAGCTCGAGCTATAATTTCTTTGATATTGCATTCAACAAAGAGAAAGCCCTGATTGCATGGGTTAATAATGTTACAGGCGAGAATACTGTCAAGTACAGGTTCTGGGATGGTTCATTGCAGGCAGAGCAGACACTTTCATTCTCAGACAAGCCGAGATACGTGCAAGTCGATGGAAACAAGAACGGAAATGACTTTATACTGACAGTTGTATTAAATAACTCGGTCGTGATGCTTCATAGTTATGATGGAAGCAGCTGGGATGCTGGAATAAATTCTGGAAAAGTATCAAGCGACGCAAATTATCTTGCATACTCTAATGTTCCGGTTGCATTCATCAATAATCTTGATGAGAACCTTGAGCCAAGTGTCAAGCTCAATGTGCCTGATTTCAAGACAATCTTTGACAAGAACAATATCTCAAACATAACATTCAACTGCGAAATATGGGATGATGCTGGAATTGAGAACATAACTATTTACTCGAATATTTACAATGTAGACGGATGGGAACCGATATTCAATATCTCTGTTAATGGCACAAAATATTACAATCTCACTTATATTGCAAATGTCTCCTCTGTTTTCGCAGGACTGTACTCATGGAACTGCAAAGCAATAGATATTGGAGGCAAGGAATCTGACAATGGAGTGAACAAGACATTCTCAATCTCAAGCCCTATACTAAATCTTTCTGACTGCTACCAGGGGCCGAATTATGGAGACAATCCTGGCTTGCCGAATGAGAGTTATGCGCTTGTTGGTGTTGAAGTTGGCGACATATGGTCTGACAAATCTCCTGACTGGGTGCATGCATGCAAGCTTATTGGAACAAGCGTCAATATCAGCGAGGGAGAACAGAGCTATACACATTATGGGGGGGCAGGGCTTGACAACCAGCATGTGCTTGTTGGTGTTGAAGCAGTGCATTATGTTGTGGACTGGTTTGATGTTGGATGGGCTACTGAGTGGACGCACTCTGCAAAATTAAATACAGGAATAGTAAATACAAGGAACTGCTACAAGTCCGGAGACAGTTATGGTTACACAACAAATTTTAA
>DYKD01000220.1 GCA_020722765.1 Brevinema andersonii
GGCCGAGGTTGCACCCAATAAAGGTAAAGGACCCGGCTATCTCACCCCAAGAAAGACTCTCTATGTCAAGAACTAAATAAAAATTAATGATAAACAGAAACTAAAGGCGATAAGTTCTGCTCTTTGACAACCATTTTTAAAAGATGCTGTTGCTCGCTGTAAGGCGTTTGATTCTTCCACATCGGGAAGATTATTTCTAACCAGGCATTAGCTAAGCACCTCAAGGCAAGGGAATGTTTCTTGCCAGATCCAACATACCTTTCATATCTTTCCTTTGCCCAAGAAGATTGTTTCATACTGGTAAAAGCAAAGTTGCAAACTGCATCCCGGAAAGATTTACGACAAGCCCTTCGGAAGTAGACAAACTTCTGATTTCCACTTTGCTTGGTGACCGGACAGGTTCCTGCTTCTGCCTGAACAGAAGAGACCTTCTTGTATCTATTCCGGTTATCTCCAAATTCAGAGATAAACTTAGCTGAGGTGATGGTCGACGAGCCAGGCAGGGAGAGAAAGATATCCTTATCCGGATGCTGATTGAGCAACTTTTCAATCTCCTTCTCAAAGATCTCTAAGGATACTAAAAGGGTCTCTAACTGCTTCACCAGAGTGAGCATATAAAGAGATTTTGCTGCGGCAAAAGAGGGCTCAACCTTAAATTGAGGTTCCTGACTAAGAGTATAGATTTCGTCTGTTTTTTTCTCGACGCCCGGACGATAATGATTCTTGCGGAGAAATCTCTTTATCCTGGTCTTGGTTAACCTTTCAAAGGCTTCTGGATCAGAAAATTCCTTCAGGAAATTAAGGCTGACCGACTGATCCAACTTGCAGAATAGCTCAAGAGCTGCCGGATAATAATCTTTTAGACAGGATGTTAACTGGTTAGAAAGCTTAGTCTTTAACCGGATGAGAACCTTGTATTCATTGGTAAGCGTCCGTAAATGTCTGGTTAAGGGAGAATCTGGAAGAAGAGGTTGATAGTTGCTTCTGTCTGTTCGCAGAATGTTAGCTAAAACCATTGCATCAAATTCATCACTCTTCTTTCCTGAAACCTTATATCTGTCCCGATAACGGTCAACCGCCTTGGGATTGATTGGATAGACAGTATATCCAGCATCTAAGATAGAATCAATCAAAAGACCCTTAGAGGTCTCTAAAGCAAAGATTACCTGATTTTGCTCTTTGACAACCTTTCTTATCTGAGAGAACAACTTCTGAACACCTTCGGGTGAATTCTCAATGCTAAAAGAGCCTAATCGGGAACCGGTGTCGTCGGTGATAAAGACCCAATGGTTTTTATCAGCCCAGTCAATACCTACATAAATCATGATACCTCCTTTCGTTTGGTTTGTTGGTCAGTTCAAGATTACCGACGGCCTCGTAGAAACGGTCCTCTTTGGGACGGCTCTCTATCGGTGGTTGATCTTGTCAATGCCATAAGAGATGGACAGTCTTTCAATGGTCCTGGAAAGAACGAGGAGGTGATGGTCCTATCTCCTACAGCGGGACCAACTATATTTACTATTCTATTAACGATTTTGGTTAAAGTCAAAGAGAGGAACTTATCAACATTATTCACAGTTGTTAACTCCCCCCTTGGAGAACCCCCTAATACTGTGAATAATAAACTACTTTTAAACATTATAACCTATAAGCAATATGCGTAAGATAACTTCCAGATTAAAGCTTGTAGCAAATGAGGCAACTACATTCTTGTAATATACTGTAGTTGCTCGATTTATCGAGACCAGGATAGATATAGTATGTGGTAATAGCAGATTAAGAAAGATGAAGGAAGGGTGCTCTCAATTTATTTGACACCGGATAAAATCAGTAATAAAATAAGAAAAAATGAAAAACAAGAAAGAGGATGGCCATAGTAAATTGGAGAAGGTCTACTTTAAAGGATTAAATAAGAAACAGCGAAAGGAGAAGAGAAGAATCCTTGCTCAGCCGATAGAAGCAATTGACTTAAATAAGGT
>DYKD01000221.1 GCA_020722765.1 Brevinema andersonii
ATGCCGCGATTGACAGCGTATCGAAGAGCGATTCTACGGACGTTGAAAAATTAAAGTTGATGTTTTCAGGAAACACCTTGCCTGGCGACACTCCAAAAACACGATTGGACGCAGTGTTAGCCGGGACATCCAACGGGCTGGGGATGCAATTCCGGGGAGACTTTGGCGATAGCGGGTTCGCCCCACAATTTCAAGATGGGCAGGATCAAGTAGGACATTTTCTCACGGCTGTAGGAATTGGTTATCGTTCTGGCGATGACCCCTTCGGCGTAAGCATGATTGTCGGACATGAACTGTTCCCCGATTTGAGCGTTGCCACTGCGCCAATTCAGATTTTAATGGGGTTGGCAAATGGTGACGCAAGAGAGGCATTCATGAGCGGTACGGAGGAAGGCTTCCAAAAGGTCTACGAAAGCGGAATTGACTGGTTCGGAAGAAATGGGAACAGCATGGAAGATATTAGGCTAAGTTATTGGGGGTGGCATTTGGGAATGCTAATTGATCAAGGATATTTCCAGACCAATGAAGACGTGGTGACTTGGATTGACGAACATATCGGCGGCGGTGGTTCGGAGTAGGCGAGCCATCAAAATTGATACTATGATGATGCGGAAGAAATGTCAATGAACAATGTAATAAGCTCTCTGTTTTTAGGCATTAGGTTAGGTATTAAATCAATAGTCCTTATGAGTATCTGGTCACCGCTGTTGGTTGTCATCCACCTTTATGCCAATGCTGTAGAACGTAAGATTGAGAATTGGAGTTTAGGTGGACTGCCATTTGAAGTTTACTGTTTTGGCGGTCCAGCAATGGTTCTTTTGTGGTTCTCACTACCTTATTTGCTTGGGGGAGTTGTTTTAGCTTTTCTGAAATCTTCCCCACAAGACACATTCAAACAGCATATTAGTAGCGCGTTAATTGGTTTGTTAGTAGGGTTAATTGGAAACTACTTTTTGGCAAATTCTTGGCGAGAACTTCACATTAGTGACTGGATACTTGTCGGATTGATGGAAATCTGGAGCATCGTTATTTTTGTTTGGGTTGGAAATCGAGTAACTGTCGGTTCGCTCATTTTCAATGGAGTTTTTAAAATTGGCCGCAAATACAGGAGATTTTGACCATTTTGTGCCATATCTAGGTGTACCAACGCTTGATGCCAGAAGCAGTCGCAAGTGTTATCAGGATGCAACCCAACATATGGTGCATCACTTTCTTTGTCCCCATATATATGGGCGATGTGAAATTAAAAAACGCAACAAAAAATGAGCGAACCGAGAGTCTTAATATTTCGATTGTGGCATTTACTGGCTGCACAGGTCCATGTATTCAGTCGAAGAACCCTTCTGTTTTCCAGGGCTTCATAAACTTCGTACTCAACCCGTAGAATGAAATTGCAGGTGACTGTCATGAATAAGCAAACGATTGTCCTATTATTTATTGTAATTTTCTATTCACTTTCAACATCATCATGTGCCGATTCCAAATTGAATGACCCGATTCAGATAGCCGATGAGTACGTGAACCGGCAAATATTGATTAGGGCGCCAGCGTACGCCAACAAATTCAGCACGAAAGATGTTGTTATTCTCGAGCTGAAATACAACTCAACTAACGAAATCGTGTTTCCCAATAATTACGGTGTGAGAATATTTGAGGAGACTTCAAATGGATGGATCGAAATAAAAGAGAAAGCAACAGATAGGGTGCCACCGGACGATATTGTCCTTTCTCCAATGAAAGAAATGCCAGCGGTTCAAGTTGTGATGCTTTTCCCTGATTTGCCGAATTTGGGAAGAAAATACGCTCTACGCATTTATGTAATTGGTCAAATGAATTCTAATGGCAAAAAGATAGAAATCGCAGCCTTTGTTGATATTGTGCTACAACCATGATGGCTTACTCATGGCAGCGTAAAGCTACACCTACGATTCCCTCGACCGCCTGCTCTCCGCTACTGTGACCGGCGGCCCGGCGCC
>DYKD01000222.1 GCA_020722765.1 Brevinema andersonii
CAGACCGCGATTGACAAGGACGGACATTGTCATGCTGAATTTATTTCAGCATCTCACTCCTTGTCACCTTGGACAGGGTCCGACCCTGTCCCGCTTCACTGTCATGCTGAACTAGTTTCAGCATCTCATCCTTTGCCAAAATCTAACCAAATAAGATATAATAGCCAAACTGCCCTACCAGAATGTCAAAAGAAGATTTATCAAGAAGAGAATTCTTAAAGTTGGGCGGACTATTCGCCGCTTCTCTCCTTATCCCTATAGATATTCAACAAAACAACTTCGAGGAATATAAAGACAAGCCATTTCCTTTCATTAACCAAGAAAACAAATCACAATGCGCTATTGCCTCAATGGCAATGCTAATCGCCAGCTACATTGAAAGAAACGGCAGAAGCGAGGATATTCACAAAATTTATGATCAGGTACTCACACTGACCACTCAACAAACCGGCAGAGAAATATCACCGGTAAGTGTCGGGGTATACGGGAATGAAATAATAGAAATCCTTGACAAAGCCGGCAAACAATTTAATTACAAAGTCTCCCCCGATAAAAAACGGCCTCACGATCCAAAAATAATGTCCTCTTTACTGAGACTCAACGGACCGGCAATTATAGATGTAAATGTAAATTATTCAGGGGCAGACACAAACCATTGGATAGTTGCCGTTGATACAAAAAAAATTGACGACAAATATTATATAAACATAGCCGACCCATTCAGATCAAAAAAACATTTGCCCTATCTTCCTACCCCCTCCAAAACACCAAAGGATATGGTATTTAAACCCGACGGAACAATCTATTTACCTTGGGACACTTTCACCTCTTCCGCCGGCAGTGTATTTATTCAGCTTCGCCCCAATGAGCCTCAACTTTACCGAAAGCCGATATATAAATAAAGTAGTCAGTATGACAAAGATGAGATGCCGAAACAAGTTCGGCATGACAAGGAGAAGACGCTGAAATGAATCTAGCATGACAAGAATACTCAACAAACTAAAGCCTGTGGCTTAATGCTTGGTAATAGTAAATACAAGTAAAGACTCCCAACCACCAGCGAAGTCTTCCAGCCTAGGTTCATTCATTCCCCTGAACTCACTTTTCAAGCCTCCTGCTCCAAATTGATTGACCGAGGGAAAACCGGAAGCATATGGGAAGAAAGAGAATCCAAAGCCTCTTTCCAAGACTTTTCCCAATCGCCTCTATCTTGTTTCGCAAGCGCAGGGACTATCTTTTTAACAAAAAGGTCCAAAATCAAAAATCTCACTCCCAGCTCTTCTCTATTAAACAACCTTGATCCATCAATCCCCGAAAGCACTCTAAAAGCAAATTCATGAACCGAAGAATCTTCAAAAAGAGAAATTACTTGCGAATATGTCATTTTTCCTCTCCGACACAAATCCTCAAAAATAAAAGTAGCCGGGTTGTTGCTCGAAGAAACAGAAACCAGAGAATCTTTATCAATCTTATCTCTGCTTAAAACCCAGTCGCGAAAAGCATATCCGGCGATCCTGTTTATACCCGAAAAACTCCTATTCCCTCTGTCGGAATCCAAAGCTAGAACACCAAAACCATACTTGCACAAAATCGAAGGGTTATAACCAAAAAGTTTCTCCAAGGCACCGTTTTGGAAAAAAGCATCAGGATTTACCCCCTTTTGAGAAATCTCAAACTTACCGGGGAGGGAAAATGACAAAGCCGCCACATCTCGCAGGCTCATCTGCTCCCCACAAATGTAATAATTCAAACGATAACTGTCAAGAATGCCTTTAGTATCATCAAAGGCAGATACAAAAATAGGATCCTTCCAACCCTGTTCTTTCAAAAGATCGTAAATATCTCTCTGATTTGCCGGCAAATCATCAGGGTTGGATAAAAGCTCCACTCCCAACGACAGGCCTTTTTCTTTATAGGCCAGAAGCTTATCTTTATTATTTTCCCCCAAAAGACGGTACATTTCATTAT
>DYKD01000012.1 GCA_020722765.1 Brevinema andersonii
CATTACATGGTAGGAAGCATCTGGGATAGTAAATCGAGGATGACGAGGCATAAAAACTCCTAATCCAGAATAGAATGAGAATGGGAAAGTCTTGCGACATTTGTTTTTTCTGGTTATAGCTATTAAACAAACTAAAGACGAAAAAAGTCCCAAATTTCAAAAAAAATTATAATTTTTTGAAAAAAAAGAAATAATCAAATGCACATATCAATGCAATCGATATCAACAATAAAAATCAGAACCGTCCCTGTATTTTTTTAATAATATTTATTTATTATTAATATTTATTTATAAAGAGGATGATCGTGGACACTACTTCTTTGGAAAAGCATAAAAAATCATTTGAATTCAAGCTATTTTATATTTAATGGAATGATGGAAAACTTGAAATGTTCTTTCATTCTAAGTATTATTGCCCTATGAAAAAAATAATATTAATCCACTTCTTTGTATTTCTCATACTAACGTCCAACATCTTAGGTCAAGAAAAAATGAAAATGGCTATCCTCTCCATGGAAGCCATAAGCGTACAGGAAGATGTGGCACGAACAGTATCAGACCTTCTTTATACGGAACTCCTCAATACAGGTCATTTTATAATTATTGAAAGAAACAAGATCTCTTCCCTACTAGAAGAACAAGGATTTCAACAGTCCGGCTGCACAGAGACAGAGTGCGCAGTCGAGGTTGGAAAAATACTGGCAGTGAACAGGGTTCTTGTCGGCAGTGTCAGCAGACTGGGTCAAAGCTACATCATCAACGCTCGGATTGTAAATGTGGAAAGCGGAGTGCTTGACTTTGCGGACAAATATGTGGTAAACTCTGAAAGCGAACTTGTCTTTGGCAGTGAACAATTTGCTAAAAGACTATCTGCAAGGATCCGTGGGGAAAAAATTGACGATAAAATTGAAAAAGAGAGGGAAAAGATACAAAAAAAACAACAGCTCGAACAGTTGAAATACGAGAAACAGCGGTCGCCTTCCAGCAAACCACGAAACAAGAATTTTTCAGAGAGGATGAAGAATCCTGAAGGGTTCTTTGATGTATGGGGAGCTTATAGGGAATCTTCAGATATCAAACTGAATTTTAACCAAACAATACGCCAGATTTCGCAATCAGAACTTGGAATAACAGGTTTCTTACCAATCTATTTTACCAGTGCTACATGGGACAAAGTTGCAAACGGGACTCCCTACATATTGGGTATCCGCCTTGGAATGTTCTTCTCAATTTTTGGTATGGGCGTTGAAATGTGCTATTGGCCCAGCAATATTGCAAAACAGGATACGACATTTTTGATTGACAACCAATCCCCTATGGATTTCACTTTTACAACAGATGATTACCTGATAGTAAAAACAATTCCTGCTCTAATCAACATCTATTTTCTAAGATTGCCTCTGGGCTCCTGGGGTAATATATACGCAGCATTAGGATTGGGAATATCCATAAACACCTGGGAAATGCCCTATGTCAAGGGTTTTACTGAATCTTCGCTTGTATTCAAGACTCCTTCCTCATTTACTGATGAGGGATTGGCAGTATCACTCCCATTTGGGATGCGATTAAAACTAGGCAAGGATATTGGACTGTTCGTAGAAGGAAGGTATATGTATAATTCTTTCCAACCTTACAGGAACACAGAAGGTGCTGATGACGAAATTTCAATGACTTTTTTTGGAGTCAGTGCTGGGCTCGCTTATCTTTTTGACATGTGAATCAATGTTTAGGAGGAGTCTTTGCTCCGCCACCGTGAGCGTTACCTTCAGTAGCTTTTTTTTCTTTGGGACGTTGCACCTTCAGACCTGGTGGCAAAAAATAACCTGAGACATCACGTCCAGAAAGTTTCTGCACATCAACAAAAACCTCAACCTCACGCCATTTTCGCTGGTCAGTGCCAAAAGAAGACTTATACACCAGAATATATTGCTTCTGTATTTGGTCATCAATCAATGAATATATGTCACGCATTTTCCTGCTGTTCTCAAAATAATAAAAATACTCGCCATCAGTCTCCTTGGCAAGCTTTTCCAGAAGATTCCTGTTCTCTTCTGTAAATGCGATGATATGGATTGGAACCTGGTTGTTTTTCGCAAAATTCAGGACAACTTCAAATTCATAATCCTTGAATGCATATTCCTCAACAAACTTTCCTGCAGTGAAAAGGACTATGGCTTTCTTGTTCCTGGTCAGGACCATCTCTGAAACGGCCTGGTACAGTCCCCTGCCCAGATTACAATCTTCAGTGAACTTATTCTCTACAAGCTTGTCCAACATCCGCAACCTAGTGAGCGAGTTAAAGTCAAGGCCTGTCCAAACCTTATCATTGACATTAATCAGTTTGATTTGGTCGTTCTTTTCACGCCTGTTCAATATGAGATCAGCCGCATTCTGTATTTCCAGATTATATTTTTGCATGAATCTTGACTTGTCTGCAAGAAAAATCACAGTATTTTTTTCCCTAAAGGAATCATCCAAAGTAAAAACCTGGACTGGCACCTTGTCTTCCAAAATCTTGAAATTCTTGGTTGTCAGCCCTGTCATGTACCTGCCATTCCGGGCTTTGACTGTCACTAACTGTCCAACAACAGGATATCCATCAAGGTGAGTCCTATTGACCGTAACATCAAGATCAGAATATTTGAATACTGAAGGCATGAATACATCAACAGAATTCCTGTCAAAATCAGCGACATAAAGGGCTTCATTGACAGGATTGAAAGCAATATCAATAGCATTCGCAAACCTGAACTCACCACCGTTCCATGAGGACTTCACCCACCAGAATTTATCCTTGAGATCATAGAAATAAATACCATTAGGTCCGTCAGCTACCATGAGTGTATCTCCATTGACAGTGAGACCGCGCGGTTCCATCAAAGTGCCTTCACCGATGATATCAATAAAGTTCCCATCTTCATCAAATTTCTGGATACGCCTATTGCCATAATCCGAAACATAGATATAACCGTTCTTATCAATTGTTATTCCTGATGGCCTGTATAGCTCACCTGGAAGATTTCCTTTTGATCCAAAGGACATGATGAAAGTCCCGTCAGAATCAAATTTTTGGATCCTGTTATTCCCATTATCAACAACAAGCAGGTGACCGTTCTTATCAACAACCATGCCTTCAGGTCCTGCAAAAGTCGCGTTCGTTATGCCAGCTCCACCAAATTCAATAAGTTTCTTAAAATGGGTGTCAAGTTTAAGGATTAGATCTTTTTCAAAATCAGAAACAAAATAGTAACCCGACTTTGCCTTAGCGATTCCGAACGGTTTCTTTAATCCGCCAAAACCGATTGAAAAATCTTCCTTCAAATCACCATTAACATCCATCTCCACGACATTTTTGGAAAGAAAACCAGTCACGAAAATATTATTGTCACCGTTCACTAAGAGAGACGCTGGTTTTAGAAATTTGCCTTTTTGCAGCTTATGTCCATAATAAGAATCAAAATGAGAGTATCCATCTATAATATTGAATTTCCGTTTTACCCCTTTCGTGGCAAGAAGCTCGTTCAATTTCATTCTCAAAACATTATCATCGTATCCCATGTCACAGGCAGTCTGCCATTCATCAACAGTATTATCAATAAACCCAGCCTGAAAATACGCACGACCAAGCCAAATTCTTGCAGGATGAAAGGTCGACTTATTTTCCAAGGCCCTTTGAAACTGATCAATGGCGAGCTGGTATTTCCCTTCTTGAAAATAACCAAAACCAGTCATGAAGAGCTTCCTAGCCCTATAGAGAGAAAAATCGACCTCATTCCTATCTGCCGCAAAAGAAGCCGAGGTGGCAGAAACCAAAAGCAGAAGCAATATTTTACGAAAAAGGTTTCCTTTCATTCACCTATCTGTTTTAAAAAACTATTTCTTTTCTTGTGCTTCAGGAGCAGGAATAGAAATCGCCGAACCTATAGGAGTTATGGCAGAATCGTTCTGGATGACCTTTGCTTTTGAATAAAGCCTGTCTATCGTCTCAGCTGTCCGTTCCTGGAACTTCTGGAGCTTGAGCTGATATTCGATCCTCTGCTGTGCCATTTCAGGATCCATTCCTGCAAACATCTGCTTGTTCTTGTTGTAGTACCCTTCCACTTCCAGGGAAGAGACGTTGATGTCCATAGCAAATTTCTCTTCCAAATACCGCTGGATGATGAACTGTTGGAAAAGATCCTGCACTTCCTTTGACTTCTCATATTTCTCTTTCTTGAGTTCCTTATAGATGAGGTGCTCACCGATCATGTTCTTAAGAAGTTCACGTTTCACCATGCGTTCCTCTTCAACAGTGAGAGGTTTAAGCTGGGGTTGCTGCATTCGCATCTGCATATACATTTCATACCGCTTGTTGAATTCGTCAAGGGAAATCCGGTCTCCATCAACCTTAGCGACCCAATTCTTGTTTCCACACTGCAAAAAGAGGAAAGCAACGACCAAAAGCAACACTGAGAAAATCGACTTTTTCATAGATAAACATCTCCTTTACTATTTTTTTAAGAGTGTCAATTTAACCATTCCAACAGGTTTTTTCAAGAAAACAGCATTTTTTAAAATTCCAATTCGCAACTTCATGAGGATTTCATGCTTCAATATTAGCCATAAATCCGACTGATCTCCTCATATAGAAAATCCCTAAGAACGATTTCCTGGGGGGAAACAACACCATCCGCTTCAATAGCTTCATGGATAAGTCCCTTCAATTCCTCTTCAGACAAATGGCTCTTCAGATTTTCAAGATGTTTCCTGCAAGCAATCTTCAAATCAGTGGGAAGCTGGAACTGAGGCGCAGTTCTGGATTCCCCATACAAGGCATTCACCCTTATCATTGTCTCAGGGACGTGAAACTTAAGATAAATGGCAATACTTTGCGAATCCGAGTTGTCATGAGCATGCGTCTTCACCTTCTCAAGCCGTTCAAAAATCTTTTGTCGTATGAAATTCACTTCTTTTGTATCAGCTTCATCCACCTGAACGATAGCAGTAATGAGAAAAAGAATCGAGTCAATAACCTTCATAATCGCCTCCCTCAAGATAGTAAGCCCACATCAAACTGTTCCCTGATCAGACCATCACTTTCCTATCTCCAATCTACCTTAGAAAAGACAAAAAATCAAATTGCAAAAAGACAAAATCCACCCACCTCATCTGGGATTCACATAGTTGACCAGGTTGCTCAGGAAATAATGGATTTTTTTCACAGGATTGTCTCCCGCACCTTTCTCTTTTTTCAACCAGATCGAATCAGGATACTGGGGCTGGATACGGGCTACACCAGGATTTGAAGCGATAAACTCCAAAAGGCCTTTTACAGTATTTTCATCAGGCACATTCAAATGGGAAAACTTGAGTACAATCTCATCCTGAGTCTCAGAAACCTGGGCAATACCCACCTTGCGTGCAAGAATTTTAGAGCGTTTGATCGTAAAAATCTGCCGGACCTCTTCTGGGATCCTGCCGAATCTATCTTCCAACTCACTCTCAATCAAGCCTAATTCTTCCAGTTCCTTGCACTTCATGATTTCCTTATAAAAATGAATCTTGCTCTTCAAAGTCGGGATATACTTGTCTGGGATATACCCTTCATAATTGATATTCAGGTTCGGTTCAGCATCTTCCAGCACACGTTCCCCTTTCAGTTCCCTCATTGTGCTCTCAAGAATCTTCAGATACATATCCAATCCTACTGACAGGATGTTACCATGCTGCTGTGTACCGAAAATATTCCCTGCCCCACGTATTTCTAAATCTTTCATAGCGACCTTAATGCCTGAACCAAGTTCAGTAAATTCGTTTATTGTGGCAAGCCGCTTTTTTGAAATATCCGATAGATCTTTCTCGCGCGGATATAGGAGATAAGCAAACGCCCTCTGGTCACTCCTCCCAACACGGCCTTTCAGCTGATAAAGCTGTGCGAGTCCGAACTCATGGGCATCATTGATGAAAATCGTATTCACATTAGGAATATCAAGACCAGACTCCACAATCGTCGTTGAAACCAGGACATCGAATTTCTTTTCATAAAATTCCATCATGATCTCTTCAAGCACATCATCGTCAAGTTTTGAATGGGTCACTTCAAATTTCACCTTAGGCATGAGCGCCTTGAGATGCGCAGCAACCCTGTCTATTGTCCTTATTTCATTATGGATAAAAAACACCTGGCCATGCCTGTCCAATTCCCTTTGGATGCCTTCCACAATTGTACCATCATTGAAAGGGACAATGAAAGTTGAGATGGGAAGCCTATCCTGCGGTGGTGTTTCTATGACACTGATATCCCTGATTCCTGCAAGAGACATGTTGAAAGTCCTCGGGATCGGCGTAGCGCTCATAGATAGCACATCAACATTTTTCTTGACACCTTTCAATTTTTCTTTGTGCTTAACACCGAATTTCTGTTCCTCATCAATGACAAGCAGACCCAGATCCTTGAACTGGCAATTATGGAGAATCTTGTGTGTTCCTATGACAATATCAACTTCGCCCTTATTCACTTTTGCTGCAACCAGGTCAAGATCAGACTTCTTCCTGAAACGGCTCATCACTTCTATGGTAACAGGAAATGCTTCGAATCTTTGTGTAAACGTCGTGTAATGCTGCTCTGCCAGTATTGTTGTTGGAACAAGGACAGCCACCTGTTTGCCATCCATCACAGCCCTGAATGCCGCACGCATTGCAACTTCGGTCTTTCCATAACCTACATCTCCACAGAGAAGCCGGTCCATAGGAATAGGCTTCTCCATGTCTTGCAACACAGCTTCAATTGTGGCAGTCTGATCAGGAGTTTCCGTATATTTGAATGAGAGTTCAAACTGTTTCTCCCATTCCGTATGTTTCTTGAAAGCATAGCCCTGTATTTTCGCCCTCAGGGTATATAATTCCAACAATTCCTTTGCATATTTCTGGATTGATTCCTTGATGCGACCCTTAACGGTGTCCCATGAATATGAACCAAGCTTGCTCAGTTCAGGAGCGTGCCCTTCCTGCCCTATGTATTTTTGGATAAGGTTGATCTGATCCAAAGGGACATAAAGTTTATCCGCATCCCTGTATTCAATAAGGACAAAATCACGGAGCTTCCCCTCCACTTCCATATTGATGATGGCCCTGAAAATCCCAATACCATAATTGACATGCACGACAAAATCATCAGGCTTCAGTTCTATGAAACTAAAAATATCTTGTGATGCATGGGAACGCCTCGCAGAAGAAGTGCGGCGCTTGTTATAAATATCTACATCTGTTACAAAAAAGACTCCTGGTTTGCCAAGTATGAACCCTTCATCCAAAGGCGAAAGAGTGAAATGGACAGATGTAGATGCGGATGTTTTTTCAAATCCCTTGTCATTGATGATATCCTTAAGACGTGCCAGTGTCCCCTCATTGTTCGACGAGACAGTCAGATCAAATCCCTTGTTATGATATTCAGAGAGCTGTTCACGCAATTTTTCAACATCACCGGAAAACTTGTGGTGTGCCACAGGCTGAAGATCAAGATCCTGGTCTGATGATTTGAATGGTGCAAAATCAACTGATCTTCTGGAATGAAGATTATTACGGATTGATTCAAAAGGGGAAAACAGCAGATCGGGTGGGACAGCATTGAACTGGTCCTTGTTTTTTTCATATAAAAAAAGATATTCCTTCTCCAACATTCCTGCCTTGTTGTGAAGTGACGAAAGGTCATCATAGATGACAGAGATATCATGGTTTTTCAAATATGTGTTGAAGGATACCTGTCCCGGGTTGATGAACTCCCTGAAATTCTCAATCCCATCAAAAAAAAGAGATTCTTTGAGGCGTTCATCAGGGACATCACCAGACAAGCCTTTTTCAGGAAAGACGAATTCTCGTACTGGTAGGATGGACACCTTCTCCAGTTGCGTAAAGGAACGCTGATCATGAACAGCAAACTGTCGCATTGTTTCAATGGTATTATCAAAAAAATCAAACCGAACAGGATGGTCATAGAGCGGTGAATAAATATCAACCACTTCTCCCCTGACCGAGAAGCTGCCAACATCCTCAACAAACTCCTCACGTATATAGCCCATCCTGACAAGCCTTTTCTGCAGATCCGGGATATCAATGCCTTCCCCTTTTGAAAGGTCTAAGACTGCGTTCTTATATGTTTCTGGGGATAGGACCTTATCCATAAGCGCTCGGACAGTTGTAATGAGAATGACAGGAGAGTTGTCTGTCAGGAGTTCAAAAAGGGTGCGCATCCTTTTCTGTGCGATATCCTTAAAAACCGAAGCTTCCTCATACGGCATGATTTCCATGTCTGGGAAAGAAAGGACTTTGACATCATTATGGTTCTGCTTAAGAAAAAAACGAAGGTTTTCCTCGTATATTGACAATTTTGAAGAATCATTTGTAATGAACAATAATGAACCTTTCAGGCTATTATGCAAAGCACTTAAGAGAAGGGTTTTAGCGGAATCTGGGAGACCTGGAACTGAAAAAGCGAGGGAAACCGCAGTGTCAATATAATCTTGGACGTTTTTAAAGAGGGAAGTGGAGATAAAAGAAGCCTTTTAAAGGGCAAGGGTCAGACTCCTATGGAATCCGACCCTCATCCGATTAATCTTTAGAGATGCAGCTTACAGGGCAGGAATCAATCGCTTCCTGCACGCAATCATCTGTGCTACTAGAATTGATGACTTTAGCCTTGTCACCATCCATTTCAAAAGTACTCGGGCAGGTCGAGACGCACACGCCACAGCCGATGCACGATTCCTGATCGATCTTAATAGCCATTCGGGCCCCTCCTGAAAAAATTGATTTGTTTAATATAATATATATATGAAGAATAGTCAAATAGAAAAAAAATGCCCAAGATGGTGGATGGCAAGAAAAAAGTGCCAGGTCTGTCAATTTTTTTTAATGTTAAAAAAACAGACATAGCACCCTGTTTTATTTCGTTATACTTATCAATTCCCAATCAACACTTTTCCCCATCTGTTTCTTCAATAAATAAATTCCTGATGATGCTGAAACTTCCCATGATTCGCTTGTTGTGCCAGGTGGTATGGGCGCATCCATGAACACTTGGATAAGAAATCCATCTTTTCTATATAAACGTAAACTGATAGGCGTCTCTTTTTTTAATGTAATGACCACTGATAGAGTTTTGTTGAAAGCAGTCAGTTTGTTGTTTTGAACAGTAATCTTGTTTTCTACAGGCAAATCCGGGTCAAGGGTTGGGGGAATGTTTGTTTGTGTGCTTACAGTTGTTGATCCAAGTGTTCTTGTGTTGGTCAATGAGAACGGCTGCACATTATCTATTGAACCAAGATAGCTTCCATTTTTATAGAATATGAAAGTTTTAGGAATGCTGGATGTGTTATAAGCACAGAATGTATTCGTACTGTTTTTTATAAATGTTGCAGAAGTGGGGGGATCAGACCAGATGCTGTTGTCTTTCTTGCCCAAATACCTATTCGCATGAATCCAATAATAGGTGATGGCTGTCTGCCCAGGGAAAAAGTTTATCCAATCAATGGGGACGGAATTGAAAGCTTCTCCTGTCCATTGTTGTTGAGTCAACCAATAATCCATAACCAAAGCGGCATTGTCTGCATTGATGAGTGCGTAGTGTCTGAAAATGTAATGATACCAGGGTCTGAAGTGATATCCATCAACTACACCACCAATGAGAGTTCCATAAAACATGGGACGTCCGTAAAGCGCGCTCCCCCCTGGCTGTGCAGTTTGTCGTGCCCAAAAATCATCCCACTCCGTTTGGGAATAAGTGGCATCTTCTGTATGGAAGTAAGACATGGTGTAAGTAGGCCACCATTGTATCCCGTGCATGAATTCAGGTTCTCTTCCAAACCAGGTTGTATATGTTAATCCGCTAGACCATACTATAGCCGCCATCTTATATGTATTTTTGAATTGAGATGGATGAGTGATTCCTGTCTTATCGTACCAATAAAGTTTTGCTGCAGCACTTTCAAGAGCATATCCCATTGCGCCTGCATCACGCATCGCATTATCGCCAGTCAGAGTTCCTATGAAAAAGATTCCCGTCCAGGCATTCATACATTCGGAGAGTGATTCTTGATTGTTCCCTAAAGGTGACCACCCTGGTGCTGTTGCAAACGTGTACCCATTCCAAAGGTCAAAAGACCTGAAATAGGGAAAGTCTGAATCGAGCCTGTCCCAATTTGCAAAATGCTTCGCAACCAGTTTGAGCATCAAACCATATTGGCTGATGAAGGAAGAATCGATCATGCCAAGATAAGCACCAGTGGAAAGAAAATAACCGTGATGAAAATGGATGTCTTGATAATAACCCGTGTCAAAGGTTGATCCAAAACCAGCTAAACCGGACCAGATGGGGAACCGGGCAAAGAAAGCTGATTTCTCTCCAGGTGTATATGTCAACCAATCAGCCATTCCCACTCTAAGATGATTACTTATGAATTGGAATCGTGAATGAGTTTCTGGGAATTGTTTGGCAGCCATCATCAATTGTGACCAACCAAAAGCTTCCACCCCTTTTCCATAAGTGTTTGCATTATCAACAACAGCATAACTGAAAGAACTGTCATTATGAGGATAAAAAGTCGCTGTATCGAAATAGAGACCACCTCTTCTTCTATCAATTCCTTCCTGGTTTGAAGGTTGCATCCCGTACCATCTTCCGTTTATAAAATTGGTGAGAAGAGATTTGTTGAAAGGATTGGGGCTTCCTGCATTATTCGGTGGTGGAGGAAGATAGGGAATGATTCCTGTGAAAGGGTAGGATGCCGAAAATGTGTTTCCTGTAATGGCTTTCATAGTACCGCGAGCTGTGACGTATTCATAACCATTGAATCCACCCGCACCTTCTGGCAATGCATAATGAAGGGGGAGAAGGCCTTGTATCACTCTTGTTTCAGCACCTTGTAAGGGTGCTGTTGTGATTGTCCATTGCGCTGTCACTTTTCCTGCAGCAGGATTATACGTATATGAAAATTTGCTATCTATGGGTTTTGCAAAAGCGTGAGTTTGGAATGTGGAAATCGTAGAGGCTTGCCTGTCTGGAAGTGCTGCAATTACAAAATAGGATGCCCCACTTGGTAATCTCACTTTGTTTGTTTTTCCACTGACAATGAAGACTGTTCCTACAGGAGCAAAAATCGCATAATAGGTGGTGGCAGAAGGCGTGCTCACATTTTGTTGAATTCCTAACATCACATTGGTTCGCTTCCCTGTTACAATTATTGTTGTCCCATTTTCGTTGAAATTTGAAACGGAAGTGGAGGGCGCAGTTCCTGAAAAGACAATATTGCAGGAAAGGTCATGTGGGGTTACCCAGATGTAAGGAAGCCCGCTCCCCATTGTGCAATCTATATATTTTGTAGGACTCTCTTCCATGCGGAAATCGCAGACCCAATCGGAATGTTTTCCTACTTTGGTATTGGTAGCAGTGAAATTGGAAGCTGTCAGCCTGAGCCAATTATAAACACCACTTCCATAATCCCAAGGTGGAACAAGTGGTTGTCCGGGCGCTGATCCCATGAAGATATCAAATGTCCCACCAGGAACAATTCCATTGTTCCATACAAGGTTGGCGCTCTGGTTCCAATAGTGTGGATAAGTGAAAAGCATGCCGTTTCCAGTAACATCCATGTACGTCACAAGCGGGATGGCCCATGCTACGAAATAATCACCATTAGCTGCGGTTTTGGAATTGAACTTGTAGGTCATGAGGGAAGACCACCATTCGTGTGTGGGAGTAGGCCCTGTACCAAATTCAGGAGTGATTCGCCTTGTCCATGACTCAATCGTGTTGTTGATAGTCGTCGTGTCCACTACTCCTTCCACAGAGGAACCTGCAGGGAAAAAATCAGCATAACTGCCGCTTCCAACATTCACTGGAGTTTGTGCATTCAAAGTTGAGGACAACACAGCAACAAAGAAAACTATTAAAAATATTTTTTTTAAATGATATGAGGTTTTCAAAATCTTATTCCTGTTTGGAGAGATGTGGAGAGGATAAATCCCAATGGATATTCAAGTAACAATCCAGCAAAATATTTTTCTTTTACAAAACTGAGTCCGCCGGAAAAGAGAGTCAGATTTCTTTCGAAATCCATGTTTCCTGTAAAGAAAAGGATATCAGCAAGTTTCCAGGTTGATGAAACTCCTGTCCGCAATGAAAAATTTTCTTCCAAAGATGATTGGAGTCTGAGGGAGAGTTCGGTTTTTTTTAAGGAGAGAAGGGTAGTTGAAAAGTGAAGTTCAGGTGCAATACTTTCTGTTGTATCCCATTCTTTTGTACTGAAAAGTTTTGATGCAGAAAGATTGAGGGCTAATTTATTTTCTAGTATGAAAAGATATCCAACGTCAAAGGATCGTGATGTAAAATCTGTTTCTTCAGTATTCCCAAATCCCAGGGATAGATCCACGGACAAAATGTGATAAGTTGAGCTGAAAAGGTCATCAAAATCGAGGTCGTCTTTCTTTGATAATCCTTCTAAATTAATTCCACACCCCAGTATTATTTCAGTTTCATCCCATAATATTGAATTTCCCCTGGCAGAAAAGTGATTAGCTTTGGCTCTAAGCATGATTTTGTCATGTGTCTTTTTTGTGATGAGCGCGGAAAACTCATTAAGCCCCAGATTGATTCCAATGTTTTTATAGGAGATGCTGAATGTATCTTTAAGGAAGAAAAGTGATGAGTTGTTTCCTGATACGGAAGGCTTGGAGAGTGGATCTATTTGGGCGCCTTGAAGTGAAAAAACCGCTACAATAAATAAAATAAAAAGGACAACAGAATACTTACTCATAAAGACCTCCCAAGTTAAAAGCGCAACCGATTGCATTAATATATGTTATTAAATGATCAAAGTCAAGGAATTTAGGAAGATATTCTTATAAAAGATGCCGGGGCTGCCAATTTTGAAAAACAGACCTAGTACTTTCTTGGCATCCCTTTGACTTTTCAGGAATTTTCCATTATTTTTCCAGACTACTGTTTCCATAATACTATTGAATATTATAGGTAACAGAAAGGACAAGACTCATGAAAGAAAACAGGAATGCACTCCTCTACTTCGGTGCTTTTTACTAGCTTTTTGCATGGACTCAGCTCAACTGGGCCCACAATGCGAATATATATGATGACCTCGTATTACGTCTTGACCTTTCTGTCGGGTTAGCTATTTTCACGGCTTGGATCGTCTACATGCTTTGGACCATCCTGCTCAGAGCCACAGACCCATCCTCCACACCAGCTGGATCAGGGATACTAAAGATTCACAACCTCTTTTATCTTTTATGGCTACAGCCTCTCCATATAAAACTTTGGAAAGGCCTTCCCCAGTAAACGATTTTCTCCTGCCTGTTGTGATCGGACTCTATATCCTTTCAGGTGTTTTTCTTGTTATTCACCTTGTCAAAAACAGATTGCTTGATCCAAAACTGAAATTCAGAAAAGTCCTAGCAGGTAGCGGAAATCTTTTCACACGGTCAATGCTCCAAATCAAACATCTTGGAAATGCCAGGTATTTTGGCGGTATGTTACGGTTCTATCCCTTAACCTGGCTATTGATAGTGATCCAAATAGTCTTTATCAAACTTTTCACTTTCATGCCTGCATGGAAACCTCTTGATAGTGCACTTATCCTTTTGACGGGTCTTCTTGCATTCATTATCTATGTCAACCTCGCAAAAGAGCTTTCATTTGGTAAAAAACTCATTGCAGGGATACTCTCCGCACTCCTCACTCTCTGGTATCTGTTACTGTACATTTACCATGCGTCCTCAGGCATTTTCATGAATTTCAAGTTGATTTTTACTAATCTTGATCTCCTGCTCTATTCTGGCTCTTGGAAAGTCGTTCTCTCTAACATCCCCTCATGGGGATACATCCTGTTAATCAGCGCAGTCCTCCTCACTAGTCTGGCAGAATGGAAATTCCAACTTGTCTCCTCTGTTCCAGAAAAAAAATCTACAATCAAAAAACTGGCACTATTAATCCTGCTCTTCATCTTATTCCCACTGTTGCCTGGATCAAAACAGATGACATAACATCCTTCAACGCTTCAATCATCAAATATTTTTTTCATTCTGATTCCAGTTACAAAAATGAGGGAATCATTCCTCAAGATTCCTTTCCCTATATCAGGACAAACGAAAACTGCTTTACTCAAAGTGGCGGAAGAGCGAACGTATTCCTGGTTTTCATGGAATCCTACAGTAAACGTTTTATAAACAAATTTACAGAAGACGGAAAAGAGCTCCCCCCTGTTTTATAGCAATGACAACACTCTCACATCACATTCCATCAGACAAGCTTCCTGACCATTTGAAATACATGTATCCAAATCCAAAAAACAAGGGATTATCTGAAGAACTCCATTGTCATATTGGTAGGAGACCATGGCTTCCCCGCTGGCCAGCATGGATTTTACCACAACGAACAAGGATATCAGGAAGAGTTTTTCAGGACACCCTGCATCATCCTTTGGCCTGGCAGGATAAATCCCCAGACACTTTCAAAAGGACAATTTTCCCAGGTTAACATCGCACCAACAGTACTTGACCTTCTTGGTTTTCGGGAAAAGAACCATTTTATTGGTCAATCCATTTTTTGTGACAAAGAGGGGACAGAACCAGCTCTTCTCGTACAACCTTACGGGCAAGGTTATCTCTGTGCGGTCAAACGACCTTATAAATATGTGAAGTCACTTTCAGACAATTCGGAATGGCTTTTTAATCTGGACAAGGATCCTATGGAATATGAAAACATCATCAACGGATTCAAGGATAAAGAAATACTGAAACAACTCAGGAAAAGCATTGACAGGCTTCATCTGAATGAAGAATTATTGAGAGAAAACAGGATCTGGAAAAATATATGAAATCAGGCTTTCTTCGCATCCATGAAACGCTCTACTGCAGCAGCGGTCCTTTTCCCATGGTTCAAGGCACGAACAACAAGTGAAGCGCCGAATGCCGCATCACCACACGCAAAAAGACCCGGTACATTTGTCTGATAATTACTATCAACCTTGATATTTCCCATACGGTCCAATTCAAGCTTGAATCCTTCCACAAGCGCGTCATGCTCAACATGGAGAAAACCCATTGCCAGAAGGACCAAGTCCGTATCCAGTGAAAAATCATTGCCAGGAATCTCTTTCATGACAGGTCTTCCGCCATCTGCTGGTTTTTCCCATTCGACTTTTGAAAGCACTGCCTGTTTCACAGTCCCGTTCTCACCTCTGAACTCTTTTGTAGAAATCGCCCAGTCACGTTTAGCACCTTCTTCATGTGATGATGATGTACGCAAAATCATGGGCCAGTCTGGCCAGTTTGGATTCCAAGGTTCTTCCCAATCCAATGGTTTTGGCATGATTTCTATCTGATGGACCTGCTTCGCACCTTGCCTGTTTGCAGTTCCTATGCAGTCCGAACCAGTATCTCCACCACCAATGACAAGCACATTTTTGTCCTTCGCAGAAATAAGGATATCCTTTGTGAAACCTTCAGCTACCCAGTCGTTGGAAAGCGTAAGAAATTCCATTGCATAATAGACGCCTTTCAAGTCACGGCCAGGGACTTTCAATTCACGTGGATGGCCTGCACCTGTAGCCAACACAATCGCATTAAAATCTTTCTGCAACTGAGCCACAGTCACATCAACTCCGACTACGACATTTGTCTTGAAAACAATTCCTGCTTTTTCCATCAGTTTTATGCGACGGTCAAGAACCCATTTTTCCAGTTTGAAATCAGGAATACCACTGCGAAGGATTCCACCAATCCTCTTATTCTTCTCAAAGACAGTCACTTTGAAACCCTTTTTTCTGAGTTCCATAGAAACAGCCAACCCAGCAGGACCTGA
This sequence comes from Brevinema andersonii, assembly GCA_020722765.1. Taxonomy (GTDB): domain Bacteria; phylum Spirochaetota; class DYKD01; order DYKD01; family DYKD01; genus DYKD01. The sequence goes on from DYKD01000012.1 coordinate 15,851, forward strand.
ACCTATGACAGCGACAGTCTCGTTTCTCTCTTCAACCGGAAGAGGAGGTTTCACCCAGCCTTGTTCAAATCCATACTCTATGATTGTGAGCTCAACCTGACGGATTGTGACAGGTTCATCATTGATGGAAAGCGTACAAGATGCTTCGCATGGTGCAGGACAAACTCTTCCTGTAATTTCTGGAAGTGGATTCGTGGATTCCAAAAGCCGAAGCGCCTCTTCCCAACGTCCACGATAAACAAGATCATTCCAATCAGGGATATTATTCGCGAGAGGGCAACCAAGGCTATGACAAAAAGGGACTCCACAATCCATACAACGGGAGGCTTGCACACGGACTTCAGATGCAGGCAACCGTGAAATCACTTCCTTGTAATCCTTCAACCTTTCTTCAACAGGCCTGTAATCAGGATCCCTGCGTTCAACTTCCATGAAACCAGTAGTCTTACCCATGGCGCCTCCACACTTCCTCAGTAATTGTCATGACTTCAGATTTTGTCCCTTCAGAGGTCTTCATCCGCTCAAGGGCTTTCTTGTAATCAATCGGGAACACCTTCACAAAAAGAGGAAGCATCTCATTCCAGTCCTTGAGGATCTGCTCTGCATGTTTACTTCCCGTATATTTCACATGCCTGCTGATGATATCATGAAGGAATGCGGCATCCTCATTGTTTGTAACAGGTTCAAGATCGACCATTTCCAGATTACAATGCGTATCAAAAAGCTGATTCTCATCCAAAACATAAGCGATTCCACCGCTCATGCCTGCACCGAAATTGACACCTGTCTTACCGAGAATGACCACACGACCACCTGTCATGTATTCGCAACCGTGGTCACCCACACCTTCAACAACAGTATTCACACCACTGTTGCGGACAGCAAACCGCTCTCCTGCCATACCATGAATGAAGGCTTCGCCTGATGTGGCACCGAAGAGACAGACATTCCCGACAATAATATTATTTTGTGACCTGTATAAGGATCCTCTTTGCGGATAGATGATGATACGCCCCCCTGAGAGCCCTTTTCCTACATAATCGTTGGCTTCACCTTCAAGTTCAAAAGTTACGCCTGGAGCAAGGAAAGCGCCAAAACTTTGACCTGCCGCACCAGCGAACCTGCAGCTGATGGTATCCTGTGGTAATCCTGCAGCCCCATAGCGTTTGGATATGGCAGCACTCAGTTTCGCACCAACACTCCTATCCGAATTTTTTATCTGAGTGAACAGCTTTACGGGCTGCTTGTTTTCCAAGGCAGGTCTGGAATTGTCAATCATATTGTCATCAATCAAGCTCATTACAAAAGGCTGCTGGCCTGTGGTGCATCTGTAAGCGCCACCTGGTGGAAGCTCAGGTTTCACAAAAATCCTGGAAAAATCAAGACCTTTTGTCTTCCAATGCCCTATGGCTTTCCCTATTTCGAGACGATCCGCTTGACCGACCATCTCATCTATAGTCCTGAATCCCAATTCAGCCATACGCTCACGCACGTCCTGTGCAACAAACATCATGTAGTTGATGATATATTCAGGTTTTCCATTGAACCGTTTTCTTAGCTTACCATCCTGAGTAGCAATTCCCACTGGACAAGTATTGAGATGACACTTTCTCATCAGGACGCAACCAAGTGTCATAAGAGAGATCGTGCCAAATCCAAATTCCTCAGCCCCCAGAAGTGCGGCTATAACAACATCCCTGCCTGTTCGTAGTTGTCCATCTGTCTGGACACGGATCTTATTTCTCAGACCATTCAAGACAAGGGTCTGCTGTGTTTCTGAAAGGCCAACTTCCCAAGGCATGCCTGCACCTTTTATAGAAGAAAGCGGAGAAGCGCCTGTCCCACCGTCACCACCGGAAATGAGGACCATATCAGCTTTACCTTTTGCGACACCTGCAGCGACTGTTCCTACTCCGGCTTCAGAAACAAGTTTGACAGAAACACGCGCACCGTCAGAAGCGTTCTTAAGGTCATGGATGAGCTGGGCAAGGTCTTCTATGGAATAAATATCATGATGCGGAGGTGGCGAGATGAGCATGACACCCGGTGTGGAGTGCCTGACTTTTGCAATCACAGGATTAACCTTATGTCCAGGAAGCTGTCCGCCTTCACCTGGCTTTGCACCCTGTGCCATCTTGATCTGGAGTTCTTTTGCATGGACCAGATAATCGCTTGTCACACCAAAACGTCCAGAAGCGACCTGTTTTACCTTGCTCATGGAAGTTTCCATATCCCAGTTTGGTGTATAGCGCTCTTCTGATTCTCCCCCCTCTCCGGAATTGCTCTGGGCTCCCAATCTGTTCATGGCAATGGCCATGGTCTCATGCGCTTCCTTGCTGATACTGCCAAAGCTCATAGCAGATGATACAAATCGTTTGACTATGGATGTGGCAGGCTCAACTTCATCAATAGGAACGGGCTTTCCTGGTTTGAACGAGAACAATCCCCGCAAAGTGCACAGGTTACTTGACTGTTCATCTATTGTATTTGCAAATTTCTTGTAGGTCTCATAACTTCCTGTACGCACACATTTCTGCAGAAGGACAATTGTTTCAGGTGACATGAGATGTTTCTCTGAATTCCTTCTGAACCTATAATGCCCACCGATTTCCAGTCCTGTGACGTTCCTGTCAAGTCCTTCAGCTCTTCTATGACGCTGCAAAGTCTCATTCGCAATGACATCGAGTCCAGCTCCGCCAATCCGAGATGGTACACCTGGAAAATATTTTTCAACCAAAGATGAATCAAGGCCTATGGCCTCAAAAATCTGTGCTCCCCTGTAACTTCGTATCGTAGAAATCCCCATCTTGGACATCACTTTCAGGATACCTTTCTTTACAGCGTTTATATAATTATCTATGGCCTGTTCCATTGTCATCTTTTCGAAAGCTGCGGATGACAGCTTGATCCCTGCCAAAGTTTCAAAAGCAAGATAAGGATTTATGGCAGAAACACCAAACCCGATGAGCGTAGCAAAATCCATAATTTCTTTTGCTTCACCAGTCTGTATCACAAGTCCAACCAAGTGACGCTTGTTGACGCGGATAAGATGGTTATGCACTGCAGCAACTGCAAGCAACGCAGGTATGGGAGCATTTTCAGGATCAATAGCCTTATCACTGAGGATAACCATGGAAAAACCTTCATCAACCTTGGCTTCCACTTCCTTGCAAAGCCTTTCTACAGCAGGTTCAAGTCCTGCAGCACCTTCTTTTACAGGAAAAAGTGAAGGAACAACGACAGCCTTGAAATCACTTTCATTACAGCGGATAAGCCTGTCAGTATCTTCGTTTGTCAGGACAGGATGATTCAGTTTCAGCTGATGACAATGCAAAGGAGTTTCAGCCAGCAGGTTCTGTTCCTTTCCTATATAGCTCATCAATGACATGACAAGGTTTTCACGATAAGGATCTATGGGAGGGTTTGTAACCTGTGCGAACACCTGTTTGAAATATCTGGAGAGGAGCTGCGGTCTGTCAGACAATATGGCGGGAGCCTCGTCATCTCCCATTGAACCTATAGGCTCTTGTCCTGCCTGTGCCATGGGTATGATAACCATTGAAAGATCTTCTTGCGTATATCCGAAGGCAGCCTGCTTGATTGTCAACTGGTCAGCGTCAATAGATACGGGCTTTGGTGCTTCAAAAAGACCTTTCAACTCAATCCTATTCTCATCCAACCAGCGCCTGTAAAGCCGTCTGCGTGAAATGGAAGCCTTGATTTCATTATCTTTTTTAACACGTCCTGTTTTTGTATCAACAAGAATCATCTTGCCTGGTCCAAGGATACCTTTTTCCAGGACATCATCAGCAGAGATATCAAGCACCCCTGTTTCAGAAGCCAGAACCATGCTCCCACTTCGTGTGATCGTGTAACGCGCAGGACGCAAACCGTTCCTGTCAAGTGAAGCGCCAATCACTGTCCCATCTGTGAAAGCAATCGCTGCAGGACCATCCCATGGCTCCATGATGGCAGCATGGTATTCGTAGAAAGAACGCTTATCAGCACTGATGTGGAACTTTGGTCCAAAAGGCTCAGGAACCATCATCATCATAGCATGTTCAGGTGAACGACCCGCTGCCACAAGAAGTTCTAGAGTATTATCGAACATTGCAGAATCGCTTCCTTCAGGCATGATGATGGGGGAAAGCTTCCTGATTTCTTCTCCAAAAAGATCGGATGACAAGGATCCTTCGCGTGCTTTCATGGCATTTATATTTCCACGCAAGGTATTGATTTCACCATTATGAGCCATCATGCGGAATGGTTGTGCAAGAGGCCAAGAGGGAAAAGTGTTCGTGCTGTAACGTGCATGAACAAGAGCAATGGCACTCTGGAATTTCTGGTCAGAAAGGTCAGGATAGAACTCTTCAACCTGTGGTCCTAGGAACATCCCTTTGTAAATGATTGTTTTTGAAGAAAGACTGCAAATGTAAAAAGAATCCTGATGGACTTTCATTTCAAGAAAATATCGTTCTGCGCATTTTCGTATGATGTAAAGCTTACGCTCCAGCGCATCACCAGAAAGACCTTCTACAGAGAGGAAAACCTGACGTATGAACGGCATAGCGCTGAGGGCAATCTCACCAAGACAGTCAGGTGCGATTGGAACATTACGCCAGCCAAGGATCTTACCCCCTTCCTTCTGTACAATAGAAGAAAAATCAGCTTCGTATTTATCCCGAAGAGACCGGTCAACTGGAAGAAAAAGGGAACCGACCCCATAACTTCCCACTGCAGGAAGGGAGAATCCCAGTTCAGGTATCACTTTTTCAAAAAAGGAATGTGGAATCTGCACCAATATTCCAGCGCCATCACCAGTCTTGTTATCCCCACCGACTGCGCCCCTATGGACCAGCTTTTTGAGAATTGTCAATCCATCTGATACGACCTGATGTGAAGCCTTCCCATTAATAGTAGCAATGAAACCGACACCGCAACTGTCATGTTCGAAACGTGGGTCATAAAGTCCTTGAGCTCTGTTCATAGTAGTGTTCATCTTTTCACCTGTTTAACAATCTTTTTACTTCTAAACGGAAACAAAACGCCATAAGATATTGCAATTTTCGTACCAAAAAACATAAATCAATTGAAAACTTATTCCAAATATAATACATATAAAAAGAACCAACAAAATTAAAAACATTAAAAATGGTTAAAAATCGACCGTTCTCCATGTAAAATGGTCAGAGACTAATCTAAACATCAAACCAGATAGTATCCTGAAACAGAATTCCAGCAATCATGGTAAAGACCTTATTCATAAGAACTCCCATACTGTCAAATCAGACGCCTTAAATTATACTTTTTCAGATGATAAATCAAATACCAGATAAATATGACCATGCCGAAACCAGCCGAGGGATTTTTGAAAAAACCCAAATGCAAACAAACATCATGGCTGAAATCGACCGGAGTGACCTGCAAAACCCTAATCCGCTTAAAAAGCAGAATTGAGAAATATCGAAATTTTAACGGATTTTCAAAGATTGTCAATTTGACTAATCCCCCATTCCTGAGTATATTACAGTAGAGTTTACACAGAAAGCGAGGTGTTTTTTAATTGGTTACAGTTTACATCAAAGACAAGGAATCTATCGATGATGCCATCCGAAGATTCAACAAGATTATTGAAAAAGAAGGCATCACAGCAACATTGAAAGAAAAAATGTATTACACGAAGCCTTCCAAGGCCAAACGTGAACGCATGAACAAGATCAAACGGAAGATTGAAAAGAAAAAACGGAAAGAGCAGTCACGGAAGGCGTACTAGTACGTCCGGAACCATGACAGCCTACGATGTCATAGTCAAGAAACGCAATGGTGGCGTTCTTGAAAACAGTGAAATCGAGTTTTTTCTTTTAGGTTATCTTTCAGGTAAAATCGCAGATTATCAAATGAGCGCCTTGTTGATGGCGCTCTTTTTTTATCCCATGACGGACAAGGAACGGATGACCTTCACATCCGTCATGCTCAAGTCCGGTACGACCCTCTCTTTTCCACAAATAAAAAACCAAAAGATTGACAAACATAGTACAGGCGGTGTTGGAGACGGTGTTTCCATCTCTCTGGCTCCGCTCGTTGCAGCATGCGGAGTCACAGTTCCCATGATGTCAGGACGCGGACTCGGACACACTGGCGGAACCTTGGACAAACTCGAATCCATCCCTGGTTTCAAAGTGAACCTTGACAAGACAACCATCTCAAAAATCCTCAAGAAGACCGGACTCTGCCTCTTTGGACAGACAGAAGACCTTGTCCCTCTTGACAAACGTCTCTATGCATTACGTGATGTGACAGGCACAGTGGACAACATTGATCTCATATCAGCAAGCATCATGAGCAAGAAACTGGCCGAAGGGATAGATGGTCTTGTGCTTGACGTGAAAGCAGGACGTGGCGCTTTCATGAAAAGTATCAAAGACGCAGAAAAACTCGCACGTACCATGTGCGACATCGGCAAGGCAGCCGGGAAAAAGATGACAGCCTTCATCACAGACATGAACGAACCTCTTGGAAACTCCGTTGGAAATTCCCTGGAGATGATTGAACAGATCGAACTATTAAAAGGCCATGGGAATCCGGACATGCTTAGCCTCGTCATCGCTCTTGGTACAGAAATGTTGATAATGGGGGGAGCGGCGAAAAATACGAATGATGCGGAAGAAAAATTAAATAGAGCCATCGCATCTGGCGCAGCTTTGGAAAAGCTCCGTGAAATCATCATCGCACAATCAGGGACACCAAAAGTGATAGATGATTACAGACATTTTCCCCAAGCTAAATATACAGGAGAAATCAAAGCGACACAAACAGGATTCATTTCAGGACTGGATCCCATGACAATCGGAAAATCAGCTATCCTACTGGGTGCTGGACGCACGGTCACAACGGACAAAGTTGACCCTTCTGCAGGATTCAAACTCCTCAAGAAGAAAAATGATGCTGTCTCCAAAGGGGATATCATCGCATTGGCTTGTTCAAATGACAAAGGGAAACTGGAAGCAGGAACCGCATTGTTCCTCGAGTCCCTTTCTTTTTCCAACAAAAAGACAAGTCATAAAAAAATCATCATTAAAAAGATAACAACCCGCTAGAAAAACGCGGTATCTCAAGGAATTTATGAACACAATCGGAATTTACAAGAATGCAAAACCACCCTACATCGCTCCCCTTATCAAACAGGACGATGTGAGACAGATATGGGTGGACGGATCTCCACTTCTCAAGGAAGGGGACATCGTAAAAGTCTCATTTAAAAAGAAAATATCCACAAAAAAATCCAAATATTCTGAAAAATATTATGGGAAAATACTGGAAAAAATAACAGGCACAGAAGAAGATCTGGACAAACTCATAGTTGCAGCGAAATACCAACTTGACAAACGATTCAAGCCAAAAGTCTTAACAGAGCTTGAAACACTGCTGGAACTGAAAGACGAATTTCCAGACAGGCAAACCATTGAGAACGAGTTCATTGTCACAATCGACAGTGAATATGCAAAGGATCTGGACGATGCGGTCTCCCTCCGTAAGACAGGACAGCATTATGAACTGTCAGTCTATATTGCTGATGTCAGCCACTTTGTCAGGATAGGAAGCGAAATAGACCAAGAAGCTTACCTTAGGGGAACATCCATCTATTACGCAAACGATGTTATCCCCATGCTACCAAAACTTCTCTCAAACAACTACTGCTCCCTCAACGCAGGAGAGGAAAAGCTGGTCATGGCAGTGAAAATGACAATAGACAAGGCAGGAAAAGTCCTTTCTCATACCATATTCCCCGCACGTATCATTATTTCAGAACGATGGTCCTACAACCAGGTGAACAAGATGCTCATGTCCCCAGGGCATGACATAGCGTCAAAAAATGCGTTGCTTATGCGGGACATGCTCAAGATCATAAAGACAAAACGATTGCAAGAAGGCAGTATAGATTTTGACATGGATGAAATCCAAGTACGCATTGGAGATGACGGGAAAGTCGTGTCCATTGACAGGATAAAACGCGGGGACGCTGAAAAAATGATTGAAGAGTTCATGTTGCTGGCAAACAAGACAGTGGCAAAGTTCCTATCCGACCAGAACATCCCTTCCATGTACAGGATTCATGACATTCCAGATGTGATCAAGATAGACAATTTTAACAACGTCGTGCGGCCTCTCAACATGGGATGTGTGAATCTCAACGCAATCAATCCCCAGTCTTTCCAGGCCATCATCTCACGTACACGGGATAATGAATATGAGAAACTGATCAACCTCATGGTATTGCGTACCATGCAGGCAGCCAAATACAGTGTTGAGAATATCGGTCATTTCGGACTTTCCTTTGACCATTATACACACTTCACATCTCCTATCCGGCGGTATCCAGACCTTATTGTGCACAGATTGTTGAAACACGTCATACAGCACAAGAAAGCCGGACGTAAACCACTCTATACGCATCAGGAAATGGAAGAGATTGCAACACATTCTTCCATCACAGAAAAGAATGCGACAGACATAGAACGATACTATCTAAAACTAAAGCAGGTAAGATTCCTGAAACAGAAAATCGGGAAGACATTCCATGGAATCATTTCTGGTGTAAGTTTCAACGGAGTCTATGTGGAGCTTGTGGATTATCCAGTGGAAGGTCTCCTGCCAAAATCACTCATGATGGATGACTATTATATCTACGATGAGAAACAGAACATCTATATTGGACGAAAAAACCACAAGGTGCTTATGCTCGGGAAAAAAATCCGCGTGAAAGTGGCAAAAGTGGATGATACCAGATTTTTCGTTGATTTTGAAAGCGTAGAACTTTAAAGACTCTCCCCTTGCTTACAGGACATTCCCAGAATTAAGCAACCCAGCAGGATCAAAAAACCTTTTCACACGACGCATGGATTCCAGATCTTTTTCTGAATACATCAGCTCCAGATAAGGTTTTTTGATTTTCCCTATCCCATGTTCACCGCTTACCGTTCCACCCAGACTGACAGCTTTTATGACAAACTGTCTGACAATCTCTTTTCCACGGCCGTACTCTTCAGGATCTTTTGGAATGATGTTCACATGGACATGGCTATCTCCAATGTGACCAAAAAGGACATACTGAAGTTTTGCCTCGTCCAGTTTCTGCCTGTAGAAGGAAAGCATCTCCCTAAAAGTATTATCAGGCACAGCGATATCAGTGCCGAGTTTTACTATTTCAGGATGCTTCTGGTTCACTTTTCCAATCAACGCATTTATGGTTTCAGGAACAAGATGCCTAAACAACTTTAACCTTTCAGAATCCTTATTGATGGAACCGTCCCACGTGTCATCCAACGAAGAGGAATGACGTTCGAGCACTGGTTTCAAGGCCAGGATGGCATTTTCCAAATCACCTTCAACCAAACCAATATCAACCAGCAAGGCAGCATTATAAAAGTTTTTTAGGGCAGGAAGGCTGATCCTGGGATTTTCTTCCTGTTTCTTTTTTAAAAGTTCAATGGATTCAGGTCCGAAATATTCTATAGCCAGGACTTCCTGTCTGTCCCGCAAAGTCTGGACACAGTCAATGGCTGATCCCTCATCCTTGAAAAAAGCCATGAAAGGGAACTCCAACTGTCTCTTTTCAACAAGCATGACTTCAATTTCTGTTATGATCCCAAGTGTTCCCTCAGAACCAATGAACAGATCCAAAAGATCCATCCCTGGCTTATAAAAATATCCAGCATTGTTCTTAATATCAGAGAATGATGTCTTTTCAATCCTCAGCTCATAATCCTTTCCTCTGATGGATGAAAAACAGATCTTATCATCTTCTGCAAGAAACATCCCCCTGGTCATGCCCAAGACTTCTCCGTCAGGAAGGATGACAGTGGCTGCAAAGACATGGTTTCTCAATGAACCGTTCCTAAAACTCCTTGCACCTGAAGCGTTCACTGCTGCCATTCCGCCTGCGCATGCAGCTGGTTCAGTAGGATCAACGGGGAAAAGATATTCCTTTCCGTTTATGAATTTGTATTTTGAAATGAAATCGTTAATGGAATTCAGAGTCACACCAGCCTGCACTCTCAGATGCATCCTGGAAGTCTCCTCGTTCTGTTCAATCCCTAATATGTTATCCATCTTCTCCAAGGAAATCAGAACACCACCTTGGGGAACTGCTCCACCCGTGATGCCCGTCCTTCCTGAAGAAATCGTAAACTTTTCCTCCTCTTTGGCTAATTCCCTTACAAGACTGACAAGCTCATCAAAACTTTCTGGAAAATAGAGGGCTTCAGTCTCCCCTTTCATTCTGGATTCATCATGCAGATAAGAGGAACAGAAACGGACAATGTCGTTCTTATTCTCATATTTTATCATAAGACCTTCTTCGATTTTTCAGACCAGCAATCCTGCTCCTGTCACATCTGTAACGGGTTCCTTGAAACGTCGCATCATGGAAGGATCGCATTATCTGTTGCAAGGACTCCGCCAATAGGCATTCCATATCATCTGCCCAGACTTTGATGGGGATATTTCCTGTTTCTATGAATTTAAACATTCCTGTTTTTCTTGTGTTCCTTGCCTGTCCAACAATCAACCAAAATCGATCTCTTCATCATAAGAAGGAATGATAATTTCTGCAGACGTAATCTCTTTTGCGCCTTCAGCCAAGCCTTGCAATTGGCTTTGCTCACCATGTACCAAAACCAGTTTTTTCAGTCCTGGACAAGCCTTGATATATTCCAGAAGGTCATCCCTGCCTGCATGAGCGCTGAAAGCATTCAGCTTCACGACTTCCGCATTCACTTGCAAAGGTCTTCCATAAACAAATACAGGGGACTGCCCTTCCAGAATTTTTCGTCCCAAAGTATGTTGCGCCAAAAAACCGACGAACAAGATCGTGTTCTTCCTGCTTGGCGCGTTATGGATAAGATGATGCAGGATTCTTCCTGATTCACACATCCCTGAAGCAGAAATGATGATGCACGGTTCTTTGCTCGTGTTAAGACGTTGGGACTCCTCTTTTGAAGAGACATAATGTATGAACCCCTGCTTCAAAAATCCTGACCCCATGTCTGTTGTCTCTTTGTCAAAAAGTTCTCCGTGCTTGGTGAAGACTTCTGAAACATGTTGGGACAAAGGACTATCCACATAAACAGGTACTTGTGGCAGGAGCCCTGAATCAAAAAGTTTCTTGAGCACATACTGCATCTCTTGCGTGCGTCCTAATGAAAAAGACGGGATAATGACCTTGCCACCACGGTCAAAAGTCCGTTTCAGGACATCTGCCAGACGTTCCTGCAACTGGTCAAGTGGCTCATGAACACGATTCCCATACGTGCTCTCAATTACCAGAATGTCCAAATCTTTCAGTTGTTCAGGATCTTTCAGAACAGGCATGTTTTTCCGTCCGAGATCAAACGCAAAACCTATACGTGTCTCTTTCCCTTTTTCACGCACAGTCATCCTGTTGAGAGCTGAACCAAGTATATGACCGGCTTCAATGAACTCAACATCCATATCGGGCGTCACAGGGACGGGAACATCATATTTGACTGGCCTGATGCACTTTTCGGCAAGTGGCACATCCTCAATTTCATAAAGCGGTTCGTGAAGGTCTTTCAGATCAATCCCATTCTTGATCATGAACTTGATATCATTTTCCTGGATGCGCGCAGAGTCCATCCACATGACTGGAAGGAGATCAGCTGTGGCTTCAGTGCAATAAACATTCCCTGAAAATCCTTGGCGGACCATGGTCGGGAAATTCCCACAATGATCAATATGCGCATGGGAAATGACAACAGCATGGATACCACCAGAACGTTGGAACATGGAAAGGTTCTTTCCAAAAGCCTCAGAACGCCTGCCTTGGAACATGCCACAGTCACGCAAGACGCGAAAAGAATCCGTAGATATGAGATGTGCAGAACCTGTTACTTCTCCTGCACCACCAAGGAACTTGATTTTCATGATGCCTCCTGTATAGGGAAAGGATAACAAACTAAACTTGAAAAAGCGACAATATTGTATTTACTTCTTTTCCGCGAGGTGGTCATGTCAAAAATATCATTCGGATTCTTTTCTGCAGGATTGCTGGATCTTCTGATTGGCGGCATTGTCTTTTCCTTCCCTTATATGGCACAGTCCATTGCTGCAGGGACACTCGGCACAGTCTCAAACACAGCCTTTGCAATCATCTATGTTGCCACTTGCCTTCTGCTTTCCAAATACAAGACTTTCAAAGACCAACGTTTCCTGCTGGCACTTGGTAGCATTCTGTTCGCTGTTGGATGCCTTATCCTTTACATCAATATCTCTCCAGCGACTCTCCTTCTTGCTCCTGTCATCATGGCTATTGGTTCGGCTACATTCTATCCTGCAGTACAGACTTGGTTCACTGAGGGATTGGACAGACCCACAACAGTCAAAGTCATGAGCGGATATTCCATTGCTTGGGTTGTCGGGTATCTCTTAGGTCCGCCTGTTGTTGGATTCATACTTTCAGAACAGAATTTTACTGGTCTCCTGGTTGCACAAAGATTGGACATCATACTCATCAGTTTTTCAATAATCGGATTACTCTTAGGAACTTCCTTTCTTCCGGATATTTTCAGGAAAAAGACAATACAGGCTGAAAGACAGCCACTGAAAAATTCACTACAGGCAGCGGACCAGTCCCAAATCAAGACCTTTCTCGTCATCATGTGGATTGCCAATTTCACATCATTCTTCCTGACAGGCATGGTCAGATTCATGTTCACTGAACTTGCCAAAGCAGAGAACATAGATACGTTCATAGCAGGGAATGTGAATGTGGTAATGTTCCTGGCAGTGATAGCGCTCTCCCTTTTTCTCAGAAAAACGAAATTCTGGATCTTAAAATTCAGATACTTGATGATCATACAAGTCTTGGCCATACCAGCGTTGCTTTTTTTTGCATTACAGGATTCAATCCTGATATATTTTTTAGGATCCTTGATTTTTGGAGTCATTTCAGGATTCACGTTCATCTCATCATCCTCCTATTCACTGTTGATAAAAGAGAACGCCGGAAAAAACATCAACATCAACGAGGCCGTAGTCGGGATGGGAGGCTTCCTTTCAGGGTTAGTGGGATATCTGGTTGCAGGACTTTTCTCTGTGAAAACGAGTTTCCTGCCAGGTGTCGGGTTGATAGTTCTTGCTGTAATCCTGGAAATTATGGTTTTTAGGAAGAGTAGGCAGAACTAACAGCTAAAAGAAAGAGAATCCAGTCTGTACCTATGAATAAAATGTCATTCTCCTCTACCCTTAAGGGCACTTCGCCTTAAAACTTGACAATATCCCGGCGTGCCATGACCCGCTGTAAAGAGTTGCCCGCTACTTGGAAACAGCTGAAGCCAGATCCCGAAAGGGAAGGGTTCCCCCACAAAAAAATCTTCTTCTGACTGCCCAGCAACCGAGAAGAAGAGACCCTATTTTCAAATCAAATTTTTTGAATTATCCGCAGACTTGAATTTTTCTCTAAATTAAATGAAAACATGTTTTTCTACTCAGTTGTAATATATTCAACATAATTGAATATTAAAAAGGCATGGCTTTTTTTTGTTCTTTTTATTGACAATAGGACGCTCTGAATATATTATATTTCCGCATGATTTTTTATAACTGTACGATTCAGATGTAAAAACCATCACTTGTTTCGGAGCAAAACCGGTCTCGCTGGGGCCGGCATCCCAATAAATGTCTTGAGGAGTAAGAAGAATGATGACCAAGAACAAAAAGTTGATCGCCTGGGTCGAGGAAATCAACCAGCTCTGCCAGCCTGATTCCATCCATTGGTACAAGGGTACACAGACAGAATATGATTCTATGCTGGATATCTCAATAAAAGAAGGAATAGCCACACAGCTCAATCCCAAGAAACGTCCAGGATCAGTCCTATTCCTTTCTGACCCCTCAGATGTTGCACGTGTGGAAAGCAGGACTTATATTGCATCTAAAACAAAAGAGGCGGCAGGTCCGACAAACAACTGGATCCATCCTGACGAACTAAAGGAGACAATGAAAGCTCTTTACAAAGGCTGCATGAAAGGACGCACTCTTTATGTGATTCCTTTCTCCATGGGTCCCATTGGCTCTCCCTTTTCAAAGATCGGTGTTGAACTGACTGATAGTCCTTATGTTGTTGCGAACATGCATCTTATGACACGTGTAGGTGAAAAAGTCCTTGACATCCTTGGTGAGACCGGAGAATACATCCCCTGCCTTCATTCCGTTGGAAAACCGCTTGCCGCAGGAGAAACTGATAACGGTCTCTGGCCATGCGCACCATTTGACAAAAAATATATTTCTCATTTTCCTGAAGAACGCACAATCTGGTCTTATGGTTCAGGCTATGGTGGAAACGCCTTGCTTGGGAAAAAGTGTCTTGCTCTCCGCATCGCTTCAGTCATAGCACGGGATGAAGGCTGGTTGGCAGAGCACATGCTCATCCTTGGCATAACAAATCCAGAAGGAAAGAAAAAATATATCGTTGCTGCTTTCCCATCTGCCTGCGGAAAAACAAACCTCGCCATGCTTATCCCAACCCTCCCTGGCTGGAAAGTTGAAACCGTTGGGGATGACATCGCATGGATGAAATTTGGAAAAGACGGCACACTTCGAGCTATTAATCCTGAAGCCGGTTTTTTTGGTGTTGCCCCTGGCACATCAATGGAATCAAACCTCAATGCCATGAAGAGTATTGAGAAAAACACAATCTTCACAAATACAGCCATGACCGAAGACAAGGATGTATGGTGGGAAGGGATCGGTTATGATGCTCCTCCAGGAAAAATCATAGATTGGAAAGGGAAAGAATGGGATCATAAGGGACTGGCTTCCCATGCCAATGCCCGATTCACAGTATCAGCCAAACAGTGTCCTGCAATCGCACCAGAATGGGAAGATCCAGAAGGAGTCCCTATCAGCGCCATCCTCCTTGGTGGTAGAAGACCAAGCACGATTCCATTGATTCATCAGGCTTTCAACTGGGAACATGGTGTCTTCATGGGCTCCACCATAGGATCTGAAATTACTGCTGCAGCCCTTGACGTAAAAGCAGGAACAGTCCGTAGGGATCCTTTTGCCATGCTTCCCTTTTGTGGATATCACATGGCAGAATATTTCAGACATTGGTTAGAAATAGGAAAGAAAGGCGACGCATCCAAGCTCCCAAAATTTTTCTACGTTAACTGGTTCAGAAAAAATTCCAGTGGCAAATGGCTTTGGCCCGGATATGGAGAAAACAGCCGTGTGTTGAAGTGGGTTTTTGAACGTTGTGATAACAGCGGAAAAGCCACAGAAACAGCTATTGGGTGGATGCCTACACCAGATGCTATCGACCGTCCTGCAAATGTCAGTCAAGAGGATATGAAAGAATTGCTTTCCATAAACAAGGATGCCTGGAAGGTAGAAATTGAATCCATCAAACAACACTATTCCACATTTGGCGAAAAACTTCCAAAAGAACTTACAAAACAGCTTTCAGAACTTAAAGATCGACTGGACAAATAAAAAGACGACCAACTAAAAAGGCGTCCTTTGAAAGGGCGCCTTTTTTAACTTGAAAATACATTTTTTTTACTTGTCTTCTTTCCATTGAATATTAGTGCTGATTCCTTCATTTTTCTGGCTATCGACATCAGCACCTCGGACGCCAGCAACTGCAGTCACATTCCCTTTCTTCACGTTTTTTGATGTCTTGTCCTTCATGATCTTTCCAAGATTCTTTTTTGACACCTCTTTTTTTTCCAGGTCTGCTATACGGAATACTCCTTCAGACGTAAGCGTCATTTGCCTGCCATCAGCAAAACGCAGAGTCGCTTTGGCATTCGTTTGAAGCTGTATCGAATCCGTAGAAACCACTTTTGCCTTGACCCGCGCAGAACTCCAAAGCGAGGAATCCTGTTTTTTTATCAACACTTTTCCTGAAATCATAGTGACGACAGCATCCGCATTGAGAGACACTGAAAAAAGGATGACAACACCAAAAACCGATGAAAATAGCTTTTTCATGAAACCTCCCTTCAAAACAAACCTAATAAACTTTAATATCTAATATAATATACATACATTTTTGATAAAAATCAAGCCCAATCATCTTTTCTATCATTCTAAAACAAGACATCCCAAATGAATTGACAGCAGACAGAATCAGGGCAGATACCGTTTAAGTTGAGTCTTATCAATCACAGTAATATTCTTCTCAACCAGTTTCTTGGCAGATGGATCCAAAATGGAAGTGGTGATAAAAACCCCTGAAGAGAGTTTTGCCTGTTCCATTTTATTTATGAAATTTGAAAATTGGATCATGCGGACATCTCCAGCAATACGCAAAAACTCAAGATAAGACCCATCTGGATGCGAAGGGGTTGCTACTATCATATCAACCTCTGAACGAGGATCGATATCACCACCTTTGATCTCTTTTTTAACTGTATATCCCAATTTTTTGATGATCCGAATGGCTGTATCCTGGAACATTTCAGGGCTTGCTTCCAAAAAATCCTTCATAGTCCTGATTTTTGGATTTTCATTCTGGTCACCTTCATTTTTTATTTTCAAGGATGACAGATTGGAATTGTTCGATTTGAACAAGGTAATACCGGTTTTGGCAATATTTACAGGAAGCTCATCAACGGTCATTTTCAAAATTCCGCAGATTTTTGCGGTTTCTTCAAAATAATTCATGCTCTTGTAAATGACAGCCATATAGTAGAGCGCGACCCTGTTCGAACGGTCATTTTTCAGGCATTTCTGCAGTTGAAGAGCCGCACCCTTCACATCGCCCTTATCCAAAAGTATCAGTGCTAAAAAGAGGTGCGCCTCAGGATTATCTGGAGAAATTGAGAAAACCTGTTCCAGATATTTCATGGCATTATCAAGCTCCCCCTGACCTGCCGTTATCTTGGAGAACGTCATGAATGCTGTAATATTTCTTTTGTTCAAAACGTGAAGATCATGAGCATACGAATAGGCTTTTTCATAAAAATGATTAGCCATGAGAGTATTAACAAGGATTTCAAGGATTTTCTCCTTTGACAAGCTGAGGGAAGTGACTCCATCAGCAAGCATCCCCTCATAAACGCTTATTGCTCCCACCTTGTTATTGGTTTTCTCATGGAGCTGTGCAAGTTTTATCCGATAAGCCGCATTCTTCGGAAAAGCACTTACAAGCTGCTTGGCTGTTTCCACAGCCTGAGGTAACTGGGACATTTTTTCAAATTGGGCGAGTTGGTTTAACATCCGCTTTTCCCGACCGCTTAATATGACAAGCAGAACCATTAAAAGCAGAACAACTGAACCAATAATAATCATTCCCATCATGTTCTTATTATAAGAACAATACGCTGAATTGTCAAGTTAAACCGGATTTACACAACAAGAGTGATTTCCCGTTACCCGTGTTTCTTAACTTGAGTTGTTGTCTTATCACCTGTCCAATTTGTATGAAAGAACTGACCACGAGGCTTGTCGACCTGTTCATAAGTGTGTGCACCAAAATAATCGCGTTGTGCCTGCAAAAGATTGGCAGGGAGACGTTCTGTGCGATAACCATCATAGTAAGAAAGTGCAGCAGTGAACGCAGGAACTGGAACACCAGCTAACATCGCTTCTGAACAGACTGTGCGGAAACCTTTCTGCGCTTTATCCATAGTCTCGTTGAAAAAGGGATCGAGAAGCAAATTATTGAGGTCAGGATTTTTCAAGAAAGCTTCCTTGATTTTGTTGAGGAAAACAGAACGGATAATACAGCCACCTCTCCAGAGAAGGGCAATCTCACCAAAATGAAGATCCCACTGATACTCCTTGGCTGCTTCTTTCATCAAAGAAAATCCCTGAGCATAAGAGATTATTTTGGCAGCATAGAGAGCGTCTTTTAGATTTTGTAAAAGTTGTGTCTTATCACCTTTGAACGGATTTGCAGGCCCTTTGAGTACTTTGGAAGCAGCCACACGTTCATCCTTTATGGCAGAAAGAGCTCGTGCAAATACGGCTTCACTGATAAGAGTAAGAGGAATACCAAGATCCAATGAAGTAACAGAGGTCCACTTACCAGTTCCCTTCTGTCCTGCTGTATCCAGAATCGTATCCACAATGGGCTTGCCAGATTCATTCTTCGCACCAAGAATATCTGTTGTTATGTCAATGAGATAGCTATCGAGTTCACCCTGATTCCATTCAGCGAAAACTTTCTGCATCTCATCTGTTTTCATTCCGAGTAGATCTTTCATGACCTGATAAGCTTCACAGATGAGCTGCATATCACCATATTCAATTCCATTGTGGACCATTTTTACAAAATGTCCTGCACCATCAGGTCCCACCCAACTGCAGCAAGGGATATCGCCTTCCACTTTGGCAGCAATAGCTAGGAACATAGGCTTCACAGGCTCCCATGCAGCTTTAGAACCGCCAGGCATGATTGAAGGTCCTTTAAGCGCTCCTTCCTCACCACCTGAAACACCTGTTCCTATAAAAAGTAAGCCTTTGCTTTCCATATATTTCGTACGCCTGTTCGTATCTTCGAAATGAGAATTACCACCATCAATCAGAATGTCACCTTTGTCAAGGAGAGGAATAAGCTGTTCTATGACATCATCAACAGGCTTTCCCGCATTAACCATCAACATGATACGACGAGGCGTCTTGAGATGAGCAATCATATCTTGGGGAGTCTTACATCCGATTATATTCTTACCTTTGGCAATCGTATTGGTAAAATGATCAACAGCCTCGGGATACCGATCATATCCCGCTACAGAAAACCCTTTACTTTCAAGATTCAGCACCAGATTACGTCCCATAACACCTAAACCTACAAATCCGATATCAGCCTTACTCATGACATTCTCCTTTTAAAATTCATTAGCCTTTACTTGTCATTCTTTTTCAAAATCCTCATAGACTACCTGAAAAATATCAACCTGCATAAATCATATAACAATCAAACATTGAATTTTTCTTTCCAGGCCCACAAACCAAGAGCAGGATTCGAAATATAGAAAACCTCTTCACCATCGGACATCACATTATGGCCCTCTTTCAATTTCCTAGGGTCATATTTCTTCATCATCACATCAAGATCTGCATATTTAAAATTGACACTCTCAATCTCTTGCGGAGTGAGATGACCTGGACAGTAAGTGACACTGAAACGGCCTTCGGTTGACCCATGAATGAGATGCGCAGCTGCCCCGAGATTCGATTGCAACTCCTTATCTTTCTTCACAAGTTTGAGAACTTCCGGAGTCCCTACATATCCATACTTCCTGATCAATTTATCTACCATTTTGTCTTCACCAAATTCTTTTAACCCTGGTGCAAGAACAATCAGCTCT
The DNA here is from genome assembly GCA_020722765.1 of Brevinema andersonii. GTDB lineage: Bacteria > Spirochaetota > DYKD01 > DYKD01 > DYKD01 > DYKD01. The sequence continues at coordinate 35,188 of DYKD01000012.1, forward strand.
CCTCCATCTGCCATGGCCATCCTTGTCCTGTAAATGCTCTTATTTCCAAGCCAAGTACTCTTGAATTCTGAAGGATCCAGATAGACCACAGCTTTCTTAATTGGTTTTTCCAACATGCAGAAATTGACTTTCAAAGAAAGCGCTGCAGCTTTCTGGAAGCATTCATCATCTTCACTGATATACAATCCACGTACTGCGTTAGAGCCATCATCATCACGAGCTACCACATTCTGTATATAAACAATGGGAATCTGTTTTGCAAAATTTTCCGAAGCGTAATTGAGGACATCACGAACCGGGGATTTCGCTCGCCCCATGATACGTTCCATCCCATAGGCCGCACCTAAAAAATGGCTCTTATTGATACCTTCAGGTCCACCTGTTCCTACAAAAATATTTTTATTGTGATTCGCCATTCCTACAACTTCATGAGGAACAACTTGCCCAATGGAAAGGATAAGATCATATCCCCCTTCGACAATCAACCTATTGACTTGAGCAGGCCAAGAATAGGAAACAGAACCTTCGGAAACGGTTTCCACAAATTCAGAAGGCACTTCCCCCAGCGTGACAATATCGTTCCGCCAATCATGAATGCGGAAAAGTGATTGGGGAATATCACCAAACATTTTGCTAATTTCAGCGGAGGTCATAGCAACGTGCGTTCCTAATGCGGGTAAAATCGCTGTCACTTTTTTCCCATAATATTTGTAAGCGAAGCGGGTGAGGTCTCCTGCACGTGAATGAAAGCGAGTCCCATCTGGTGGAATGATCAGGACATTCTTTCGTGGCCCCCATTTTTCAAAAGCAGATACGAGAGCAGCTTCCATTTCCTGATCAGAAATACGGTCCTTTTCAGAACCGCGGGCAAAGTACATCATGGTTTCTTCCAAGGAGGAGTGGCAGGAAGATATCCTTCAAATTCCTTAATCAATTCTTCCTCATATTTGCCAGCAAAAGTTCCTGCAAAAAACTTATCCAATCCTTCCTTATAAAATCTTTCCCAACTCTTCTCTTCATGTCCAGGGTTGATGGGGAAAAAAAGGATTCCGTTCGCACTGGCAGCTTCCCTATCGCCAGGAGCGTCGCCAATCATCAGCATCTTCTGCTCAGGATACTTTCCTTTTCCTGCTAATTTGATATGCTCTTTCTTTGTTCCATATTCCTGTCCTGCAATAATGCGGACATGTTTTGAAATATTATGCTCTTCCCACTCACGCACCAAAGCGTCTGTTGGAGTTTGGGACACAACGAGAGCATCAGCCTTGCTCTCCATCTTTTCCAATGATTCACGCATGTAAGGAAAAGGGGGAATACCATACACCATCTTTTCAATATCTTCATTAATCGACAAAGACCATTTTAAAGCGGAGAGGAGAACAGGTTCCGTCTTCCCTTCAACATATTTCTTCAAAGCAGGATTGCCCAACTTCGTCTCGATCTTTGTCCATTCAATGATGGGAGTCATATCAGGAATCTTGGCTTTGCGCATGATGACTTCAGGACGTTCCCGCAACAGATCCATCACCTTGATGAGAGCATGAAACCTGTTACATCCACGTGACTTGGAATAGAGATTGACAAAATCCCAAGCTTCACGGACATATTTGGAAATCATCTGAAGATTGAAATATTTCACAGTATTGGGACAAAAGCATTCCTTATGTTTGATTTCCATTGTATCGAAAGCGCATCCATCAGAATCGATCCCAATGAAAAATTCTTTTGTAGGTTGAAGGTCTAAGAGAGTTTTTTGTGGATCTTTATCCATAATATTAGGCTCCTATTTTTTTACTGCTTCCAGTTCATAGGCTGGAAGTTTCTTTTCTGCAAAAATCATCTTGAATCTGGTGAAACGCTGTTTACCGTTTATCATGGGAACTGAGACCCAATCTTCCCCAATAAGAGGACGTACATAAGCAAGGAAATCGTCAGTCACATCCATTCGATTTTTAGCAATCCATTTTTCAGGAAAAAAACGTTCGGATAAAGCGACTTTATCGAGCGGGACTTTATCATATTTTACGTTATAAATGAATCCTGGCTCACGGATAAGAGTAGACATCCAACCATTTCCATCATTCATGGCGATATCTACGGCTTTCTGCCCCACTCTATACGCTTCGTCAAGATCTACAGTGGAAGCATAAATCATGGTTGAACGCTGATCTGTACCAGCCACTTGACCCCTTGCTGAACCGCGAGCTTTCAATCCTTTGCTGTTAAGATAATTGACAATCGCCTGATAAGCTGTCACTTTGCTGGCACCAAATTCTATGTGACCAAAGGAATCCTTGAATGCGCCAATATCACCGACATCGAATCCTTCACTCACAACAACAACGCAACGTCCATTTTTTTTCAATTGTTCATTCACATTATCTGCCATCTGTTCCATGGTCACTTTCGATTCTGCCAGATAAATCTGCAATGGCATCTCGCGTTTAGGATCTGCCAATCGTGCAGCTGCAGGGATATATCCGATTTTGCGTCCCATGGCTTGTAACACAAGAACAGGATCTGCGGGGGAAGAGCCCATGTTCTCTTCATTCGCTGTCTGAACAATGTGGGACCAATATCTGGCAACAGAACCGTAACCCGGTGTATGGTCAATCAGTTTGAATTCACTGTCACCGACATCGTTATCAATCGTTTTGGGAACACCTGTTGCTACAAGATCCAAACCAGCTTCTCTTGCTATCTCACTCACTTTGAATGCAGTATGTTGGGAATCATTTCCACCGATGTAAAAGAAATAACCGACATCATGTGCTTTAAAAATATCAATTATACGTTGAAAATCTTTTGCCTGTTTATCTTTCAATTTGTATCTGCAGGTTCCAATACTCCCTGCTGCTGGTGTGACACGCAGGAGAGAGACTTCGTCCTCATCCTGGGCAGTAAGATCGATGAGTTCTTCTTTGAGAACACCTTCGATGCCATGCCATCCACCATAGACTTTCCCAAACTTCTCTGGGAATTGTCTGCAAGTTTCGATGATACCTCTAAGAGTATTGTTTATGACGGGGGAAGGGCCACCTGACTGCGCTACAATCACATTTTTTGGCATGATCAGACTCCTGAATAAGCGTTGAATCCACCATCAACCGGAATGACAACTCCTGTAATGAAAGACGATGCATCAGAAACAAGAAAGTTACATGTTCCACAAAGATCTTCAGGTTCTCCAAAGCGGGACATCGGAGTGCGATCGATGATAGTCTGTCCACGTTTGGTAAGAGCTCCCGTTTTTTCATCAGTCAAGAGAAAGCGATTCTGGTTTGTGAGAAAAAATCCTGGAGCAATAGCGTTCACGCGAATATTCATTTTGGCCAAATGGGTGGAGAGCCATTCTGTAAAATTATTGATGGCAGCCTTGGCAGCAGAGTAAGCTGGAATTTTTGTGAGAGGTTTGAAAGAGTTCATGCTGGAAATATTGAGGATAGTCCCCTTCCCTTTCTTCAACATGTCTTGGGCAAAAACCATAGTGGGGAGCAAAGTGCCGAGAAAATTGAGATCAAAAACCTGGCGAAAGCCTTCCATCTCCAAACCAAAAAAAGTGTCTTCCAATTTTCCAAGTGAATCCTTATCCATGCGTTCAATTTTTGTTGTGGCTTTTGGATTATTCCCACCAGCACAGTTGATAAGAATATCAGTCGCCCCCATAGTTTGGGAAGCAGTGATACGAACTTGTTCAAGGGATTTCTTATCGAGTACATCAGCCACAAGCGCCACAGCTTTCACCCCATATTTATTTTGGAGTTCTTCAATGAAAGGTTTACAATGATCAATCATCCTATCGAGCAGAACGATATTCACACCACAAGAAGCGAGGCCTCTGATGAGAGACTGTCCAATGACACCACCACCGCCAGTGATGACACAAACTTTACCTTTGAGATCGTCAAAACTGACTTGCATCATAAAAACTCCTGAATTGGTACCAGGTCTACACTATTTATTGTAAAAAGTCAAGACCTAGCACCTTTGCAATAATGACTATAAAATACATCTTTTTTCTGAGAAAGTCAAGCAAAATGGCAGTTTAATCCTTTAAATTGACATTTTAAGAATGCTTTATTCTTTGACCCATTAAAATATAGGTTATTTATAGAAGAAAGTCAAATTAAGGAAGCCTCTTGCGATCCACCCTAAACTCTCCACCATATACAATAACAACAGAGGTCTGTCGCTACCCCCAACATAAATTTACCCTGTCAAAAAGAATATTTTTTTACCTGTAAAGGATTTCATTGAACCCCTTAAAGATACCAGTTTTTCGTTTTTAGTTCTTAGAGAGAGAGGTAGCTAAGGGAAAAAAGGCAAGGAATAGGAAGGCTGAAAGACTGCAATGGGCTGGAAAGCGACATACAAACTGATTGTACTGAACAACAATCTGTTTGTGACATACGTTGAATCATTTGTTGCCCACCAGTTCCGTTCATAATGTCCATTTCCAGACGAATAGTGAAGAATTGTATGATTGGTCATCTTGTTGCCTAGGCTGGAATTTCCTGCAAACCAATTATTGGTTATCCAGGTCACAGAATGATCATTGACAGTAATGACTTTTGTCAACATATCAGAATAAAATCCTGCCCTATCAAAATAGGATCTGCTCACATCTGCAACAGAATCGTTGTTGCAGACAAGATGTCCGATTCTACAGTTAGTCATGCGGAGGGAAGCGCTCTCCCACAGTTCAAATTGTTTGATGGAAGAGAATCCTACATCTATATCAGATGATGTAGCAAAAACACTCTCTTTCATAGAACACCATGCCATGGAACTATTGGTACTCCCTGAAACAAGAATGACTTTTCCAGCTCCATGGAATATGACTGGTTCTGACTGGGTTCCCTTGATTATCAGATCACCATACACAAATAGAATCACATCGTTCAAGAAATTGACTCTCGTATTCTTTTCAATGATCAACGCATCCATAGGAACAATATGATCCTCTGCAATATCAATTTCACCTTCCCAGTAGACAGGTCCCAGACTATCAAAAAAACCTGGTCGTTCTTTCCTGTCAGACATACATCCGATCAGAATGACAAGAAGAAGAATAAGGAGGGGAAACAGTTTCTTCATAACCGCAGTCTTAATCCAAGGTTTCCCTCTGAATAGACAAACTGAAAACCTTTCTGTTTCAGGTATTTGACAGTAGAAAAACAGTCAAACACACTATACGCCCAAAGGGAGATTGACGTAACAGCCAGACAGCTTGCCAGCATGAGTGTGGCGTTGTAATCGTCATAGTACGCATAGCTCTCCTCGACAACAATAGCCCGTTTTTCATAATCAATAATCTGCCGTGACTCTTTCCACTTTACCTGGCTATTCTCATAAGCCTTGTTCGCAAGGATAAATGAGACTAGAGAACCGATTCCTGTTGATATGAAAGATCCGAACAGGATACCTGCCTTGACTTTCTCATCCATACGATATTGCGGAAGACCAGGCAATAACCAGGAATATTTTGAAGGGGACTTTATGGTTGGATATATCATTTTCTCTATCATCTGTGTACGCCAGGATACCTGCGTAATGAAAGTCTGATCAGGATAAAAAGAAACGTTTGTAATGATATTCTCATTTGATTTTGAAGAAAAAACATCATCTATATTGACAAGGACTTGTCCAGAAACATCAGAGAATACGGTGAAAAAAAGCAGCAAAAACAGAAAACTCCGCACGAATGCGATACCTTCCTCGTTCCATCGATAAACCGATTTGACCATATCAGCAATATATAGGAAGAAAAAGCGAGTGTCAATACAATCATAGTAGCCTTCCCCTCTATAAACTGCAATAAATTGACAAATAAGCCTATTTTGATTAGAATGGTATGGTTTATCAAACGAGGTATCAATGAATATCAGATCAAAACCAAACGCACTATTCTCATTCTTTTTCTTGCTTTCCCTTTTCTTTTCGGTCCCAGGGTTCTGCCAATCCGCAGATCCTTTCTACGATACATATACGAAATTATTAAAATCAAAACAGTGTGCAGGGACAGAACTTGTCCAAAAAGCGTTGTATGAAAGCTTTTCTGGAAATCATCAGGAGCTTTTTAAAAGTCTAAGTGAACAGGTTCTTGCTCATCCTGAAGACCCTCTCACAGAGTATTATCTCAGAGTCATTCATGATGCAGTTGACTATTCACAGGCTGACTACATTCAATTCCTGGAAAGTTGTCCACCCTCACTTGAGCTGGCAAAAATGTATCTGCTCCCTGAATATCTCAAGACAGGTAGGCTTGATGAGATCAGAAAGTTACGGAAAAATCTCGGTATCATAACGAACATGCTGGCACTTGCACCCTTTGACAACGATGATGGGAAAGGGTTCAATGAACCTTACCCACCTGAACAAGAACTAAACTTTTCCAGAACCTATGAAGGAAAAATCCGACCTGTCACATGGCGTCCTGTTTTCTCATCCCCTACAGGCCGCATCAAGCCAGACAATTTTTTCAGACCTTACATGAATGTGACAGGATATTTCGTTGTGTTCCTTTATTCACAGGATGGTGATGAAGGAGTGATCAAGACGGGGACAAGCGCAGCATTCAAAATATGGATGAACGGACAGCTCATAGAATCACAAGAGGGGGATTTCTTTTCGGGAGTTGATCAGTTTGAAACATCTGTCAGCCTCCAAAAAGGATGGAACCTGCTGCTTTTCAAATCATCTACACTGGGCAAAGAGCAATGGCTTTTCACATTGCGATTATCCGCATTCAGAAATGAAGTGCATCAGAGCATAACAATCCCGGAAAACATGGAAAGCCTTCTGCAACAGGGACCTATCATGTTCAAACCTGCAGAAAACAGATGCCTTGCTATTTTGGAAAAAGCGACAAATGACAAGAAAGATAAAGACCTGTCTTTTTTCCACATGGGACATTACCTCATGTTAAAAAGAAACACGGATCAAAGGGTGCATGTCCCCACCATGTATTTCGACAAGGCCAACAACCTGAACCCATCATCCCTTTATTCGACATTTCTCGGTATCACATCCCCGGACACACGTGGCCAGAAGAAATATCTTTCTGAAGCCATCTCCTTAAATCCCAAACTTCTGACACCACAGCTTGAACTGTTCTACTTTTATGATTCCATTGGTTATGACAACCTTGCTAACGAATCACTCCAAAAAACTCTCTCCCTGCATCCTCATGACAGGGAAACCCTCCTCACAGCAGCAAACTATTATTTCAAAAAAAGATATTTTGAAACGGCTTCAGAAATGGTATCTAAAGTGAAAATCCAGGACGCTGCCTGGCACTCTTCCTCTGCCCTGCTGTTTTCTGCTATAGGCTCCTATTCCAATTACGGAAAATCCTTACAACGGGCCTGGGAACTGGACAAGACAGACAGCTCCGTACGTGAAAGATTGATACGCCTCCATCTTGAAAACAACAGAACCGAGAAAGCCAAATCAGTATTGGAGGAGAGCTTCCTTCTCTTTCCGGATTCCATAGAAATCCTACAAAAAATGGCTGACATTGAGTTGGAAACAGGGGACATCAAAGCCGGCATTTCAAAACTTGAAAAAGCCTTAAAAATCTGTCCAGAGGATGATGTCATACTATCAAGCCTTGGAAAATTCTACGCAGCAGCAGGAGACCCTACCAATTCGAGAATTGCCTATAAGAGGGCACTATCACTCCGTCCCAACAACAGTAGGTTGAAAGATCTCATACATCATCTCTATCCTGAAAACAACACTCTCCTCCAGCAAAGCCGAAAAATTGAAGACCTCTACAAACCAGGTGAGAAAATAACAGAGACAACAATACTCCTCAACCAGCAGGCGACTGAGATATTCAAGGATGGGACATTCTCCACGCTTTATCATCTTGTCATCTACCTTGCCAACGAAACGGATATAGAACGGTTCCAGAAGCAGAATGTCTTTTATAATCCTTACAATGAACGTGTTGAATTCACAAAAGTCCGGGTATACGATCAATCACTGCGCTATTCCGAAGTAAACGACATTGGAGATTTCGCCTATGGCGGGGACGACGCTTCCCTTTTCTATGATCTACGCGTACAGCAGGCAGTACTTCCAAAACTGGGAAAGGGCAGCATCATACAATTTGAGTATATCAAACATCATCTTGCGCAGAACATGTATGGATGGAACTATTTCGGGGATTCCTTCGCACTCCAGAACTATTATCCAATAAAGGAAAACAGGTTCACAGTCATTTCAGAACCTAATATGCACTACAGCATCCAGACATCCCACATGTCCAACCAACCCAAACCCATGAAAAAGAGGGAAAAGCTGGATGACAAGAGGGTTCTTTCCTATATCCAGACGAATATACAAAAGATCATTCTTGAAGAGAACATGCCATCAACAGGATCGTTTGTGCCAACCCTTTCCATAAGCACTTTCACACAGTGGAAAGATTTCGGAGTGTGGCTCACAGAATTGTACAAGACGCCCATGATTCCTGATGAAAATATAAAAAAACTGGCAAAAGAACTTTTCCAAGGAGCTACAGGTACGGATGAAATCCTTAAACGTGCTTATGAATATGTTGTGGGACAGATCCGTTATGTGGGGCTGGAATATGGTATCAACGGCATCCAACCACGCAAAGTGGGAACCGTACTTTCCACTGGGTTTGGCGATTGCAAGGACAAGGCCACTCTCATGACGGTCCTGTTAAACCAAGCTGGAATCAAAGCCTACGTGGCACTCATCCGCACACGGACGAAAGGGACATACGATTACAAACTTCCCATGATAGAGGCTTTCGACCATGCAGTCTGTTACGTTGACGTTTCTGGCGGAAAAGTCATAGACGGAACCGCAGATTATTACACCTTTGGTGATCTTCCCCCTTCTGATAGGGCTGAAAAAGTTTTCCTTCTTGATGGAGCAAAATCACGTTTTGTCTCTGTACCACATGAAAACTGTACAAACAACAAGGACACAATAAAAAGCACTGTCATGATCCAGAAAAATGGTGGAGCTTATATAGAGAGAAACCTATACAAGACAGGACAAAAAGCCGCACAGTACAGATACCAGTATCATTCAGTACAGGATCAGCAAGCATACCTTGGAAAATACTGGAACAGCCTCTACCCCCGTGCTGAAATCAACGACATCACTTTTTCAGGGATGGACACGCTTCTTGAACAACCTTCTGGAAAATATTCCATCACCATTCCGGACTTCCTAAGGAGATCTGGGACAAATTTTTTCATTAAGAGCAGACTTGTGGATTCAGACCTTATCAGGGGACTTGTGGCATCAGCAAAAGCGCGCATACATGACCTGGAGGTCGATGCCATAGACATGTTTACGGATGAGACCACATACGTACTTCCCACAGGGTGGAAGTTCCTGGAAATCCCTACAGACGTGCAGGAGGATTCAGGACCGTTCAGTTACATGATCCAGTATATAAAAAACGAAAACTCCCTTACAATCAAAAGCAGCTATTGTTTGAAGAACCAGCTGATCAGACGGAAGGAGTACCAGCAGTTACGTGCCATGCTCCTTCGGCTGAACGCTGCAGAAGAAAGAAAGATCATGATCGAGGAACACTGATATGAGACAACTGACACTCCTTTTGACTATCCTCATCGCGTCTTCCACATTCGGACAAACAAATATACAAAACGCACTTATGGAAGGACGAATGCAGTATGCCTTCAATCAGCTTGAAAAGTCCATATGGAATGCACCTTCTGAACAAAAATCACTCCTCTCTTTACAGGAGATGACAGACCTGTTCAGCATGGTTTCCAACACTTCAGGATTCACAAACGCCTGTCTTTCCATGATGGAGTCTTCCATAGCAGACCCTTTTCTCAAATACAAGGCACGTGAATTCCTCCTTGACTATCTTGTACTTACAGGACAAATAAAAAAATCAATAAATCTTACCCAAGTAAACGGACCTATTACAAATTGGAAAGCGCTTGGTCCTTTCCGAAAGACTGGTCCTGGAGATTTCAACTACGAGTTCTCCTTCGAAAAAGAATTTGACGAAAACAGGACGTATGAGGAATCCGGGATATCATACTCCTTTTACAAAATCCATCCTTTCACCATAGCTGGCGAGATGGCTCCTTTTTATGGCAGGAACAGCAAGAATTCGACCTGCTACTTGTCAACATCCATTTACGCACCAGCAGACGGGACTTACTTTCTCCACATCCAATCCTCAGATCCTTATAAACTATGGCTTAACAAAAAATTGATCCAAACAGAAAAACAGGTTTCAACAGAATATTCACCTGACAATTATATCCAGATGAACTTGAAGAAAGGACTTTATAAGGTCATCCTGAAAATGGGCAGAAAATCCGCACTACCAGTATTCAGGATTTCTTTTGTTGATTCAGGATGGAAAGCCCCCTATCATTCCAAAGATTCAGCAATACAGGGAAGCGTCATTACAGCAGAATCCATTGAAGGACCTGATCTCAGATACGCCCTCTCCCGCACAGAACGCCCAGACGCAACTGCAGAAGACTGGTTTTTTTTAGCGCGGAAAAATCTGTATAATGGAAGGATTGACCAGTTCACACGAAATATGAACAAAGCCCTGGATATGGATAAGAAAAACAGGTTCATGCGTTACTACTATAGCAAAACATTCATACTCGGAGACGAGTATTCCGGATCATCCAGAATCAACAGGGCTCTTGAATTCCTCAAAGACGAGTCGCTCTCCCGCTATAGCGGTGCCAATTATCTGCTTGCCTATAACGACATCATCAACGGAAGACTCCGTGAAGCAGCTGAACGCATTGCCAGACTTCCCTCAACACAGAAGAATTCCACACTCATGCTGATCATGGCAAGCAGGGCCTACTCTGAACTCAACTGGGAAAATGAACTTGTCAAGACCGGGAAAAAGGCTCTCCAAAAAGCGCCTAGCCATAAGGACACAGTTGAACGTCTTGCACAATATTATGACAAGAAAAACCCTGCTGAAGCTTTCGCACTTCGCAGCAGATACATGTCTATCAGACCGAACAGCCTGGACAATATCCTTTTGGCACGAGCTTTTATCTTTGCGGGAAAATATGAAGAGGCCCTTGCCACCATTGACAAACTTGAAGAACGCTTCCCTAGCCTTGTAGAATGCACGCTTCTGAAAGCTGAAATCGCTTCACGCAGAGGGCTCATACAGGAAATGAAGAAACTTCTTGCTGTTGTCACTGAAAACTACAGTGACAATTCCTATTTCATGGATACAGTGAGCAGATTACAGTATCATTCAGGTATGAGAGAGGAAGGGCTATCAAATCTTGTTACTGCCATGACATCCGATCCTGGAAACATCTTCCTTGCAGACAGGCTCTCCTTCCTTACAGAAAAAACATTTGAAGAGCTACAGGAATATATTGACATAAGCAAAGATCCTGAAACAGTAAAAACAGCATTCACATCGCAGGACACATCAGAATCCGGTGCTGTCATACTAAATGATGAAGAAGTCCTAAAAATCAACCATGACGGAACCTGGTATATGATTATCCGGCAATTCATAAAAATAACTGACAAGAAAGGAATCGAACGGTGGGCAAGCCCGTCCATCCCTTATTATCCTCGCATCAAAATCCTCCGTGCAGTAACACGTCTTGAAAACGGAGAGCAAATCGATGCGACTGAGATGAAACGTCAAAATGAATTCATTGTCATCTCATATCCTGCAGTGCGCAAAGATGCAGTAGTTGAACTCTGCTATATGATTTCAGGAGGTGAAAATGAACTTGCTGAAGGCACACCTTGGCTGACTACAGACATGCACATTTTCCGAACAAAAGATGATCCTATAAAAAACGTTTCGTACCAGATTATCACAGCTAAAGACATGCCCCTTTCTATTCGAAAAGGGAATTTCGGAAAATCAGTAATTGAAACCATCAGTACAAATGGAAACATGCAATGCCTTTCTTTTACAGCCAAAGAAATGGCTCCCCTGAAAGAAGAAACGTCCCTCCCATCCCTTCCTGACCTGGTCCCATGGATTTCCTATTCCACTTTCCCAAAAGACGAATCCCTTTTCAGGGCATGGTTCCATGGACTGACGGATCCTATCCTGACCCCCTACTCGGAATTCGATACGAAACTGTTCACATTCACTGACAACAGGGATCTCAAAAACAATCCCTATCATATTGCAAGAAAAATCTATCTCTGGATAAACAAGAATATCCGTGTCCTAGAAGGATCCCCTTTCACATTCCAAGAAAGCCGTAAGACGTTGGATCTTCTGACAGGCACAGTAATGGACAAAATCCTTCTCATGAAAGCCTTCCTACAACGTCTAGGATTGTCTTCTGACATACTTCTCATACGCACGACTGCCATGCCTGAATCAGAGAAAATTCCTCTGGATACGAAACTGTTTGATGACGCTCTCCTAAAAGTTAAAATTGATGGCAAAACATACTTCCTGGACATGCATGGGAAACATCTGGCTTTCGGCGACATGACATGGGAAAAACACAATGCCTTTGCCATGAACATGACGACGGGGATGACCGAACGTCTGCCTTCCCTTCCTCAAGACAAACAGGAGAATATCATCATCTACAGCAACAACGCATTCATCCCAAAAGACGGGATCATCCAACTTACAGGGACACGCACTTTCAAAGGTTACTACACAGTCTATCAGGATATTTTTGAAGACAAGGATACTTTCGAACTTACTGTGAACCAGATTGAAAACCAGAACCTACGCGGTCTGAGCGTGACAAATTCAAGACTCATGGAACTGGATGGGACAAACAGGAGTTTCCAATATTCAGTGAAAGGGTTCAGCGCTTCCTGGATTTCAGGAACTGGAGAGAAAAGAAGCATACCCTTTTTCGGATCTAAAACCAGGCTTTTTGACAGGTATATTACGGACATGTCGCGGAAAAGCCCTTTAAAAATTTACATGCCCATACAGAATGAACAGACTATCCTTTATAAATTCGATGGCTGGGAAGTGTCAGAAAAACCATCAGACCTGGAAATCAAGACAGAATTCGGCTCCTATCTTACATCATACAAAAAACTGGAAGATGGTTCCTTGAAAATCAAAGTAAAGACAGACATTCCCCTTCAGACAATTCCAGTTGAAAAATACCAGTCGTTTGTTGATTTCTGCAAGCAGGTAAACGACACTGAAAACCAGGAAGTCCTCATCAAGAGATAAATCCTTCAGACAACCTTAGCCTTAAAAATCCTGTACCAGATCAGTTCAATCATAAACAAAGGCAGTTTGAACAAGGCAGGCATCCGCTTTGGATCAACAACAGCCCTGAACAACCATTCCATTCCCATCTTCCTTATGCTTTCAGGCGCAAGAACCTGAAATCCTGCAACTACATCAAACGAACCACCTACACCCATCATGATGGGAACCTTGATTTGATCCCTGTAGTTGTAAATGAAAATTTCCTGTTTGAACGCACCCATACCCACAAAAAGAAAATCCGGTTTGGTCTTCCTAATCGCTTCCACAATCTGCAGTTCCCGGAACTCGTCATAAAAACCATGATGGCGCCCCACGATGCGGAGATTCTTATATGTCTGCTTCACACGCATGCAAAGCGCATCCATCATCTTGCTCCGGCCTCCCAGAAAAAAAACAGAGGACTTATGCTCATTCGCATAGTGAAGAAAACTTCTGAAAAGGTCATACCCAGTCACACGTTCCTTGAACGTATGTCCGAACAGTTTCCCTGCCCATAAGATTCCAACACCATCAGGTGTGACAACTTCCGCTGTGTTGACCAGTTCCAACAAATCCTTGTTGCGTTGAGCTTCGTAAAACATGTTGGAATTGAGAGTTATGATATGTGTGGATTTACGTTTCTTGATCAACTGTGGAAGCGATTCCAATATTTCCGAACAGGTTGTATTATTAACTTTGATTTTCTTGAGACGTATGATTTCATCAGGCATGTCAGATCGAACCCGCCCTGTTTCTTAGCAGTACAAGACTTGTCATCGCCGCAGTCTCAGCACGCAGTATCGCTTTTCCCAAACTTGCCTTTTTCACATTAAACCCATCTGCCAAAGAGACCTCATCAGAAGTCCATCCCCCTTCAGGACCGACACAGATGACGAATTCAGAGAAAGAGCCAAGATCAATGTCATTGATCCTGACTGAATCTTCCAACTCATAAGGCATGACAATCAAACGATCCTTATTCTGGGACATCGCTTTGAGCATGTCAGACCAAGGTTTCGGTTTGTTGATATAAGGGATGGAAAGCCTTTGAGACTGCATGGCTGCTGAACGGATGATCCGTTGCCACCTTTCCATTTTATCCTTCAGATTCCTGGAAGCGACATTTTTTGTCAACAACGGTTGGAAGCCATGACATCCTAACTGTGTACAAAACTGGAGAGTCAAATCAAAATGGTCTTCCTGTATGAGTGCCGGAGCAATGATAAAGCGTGGAGTATCCGATTCTGCAGTCTCACTTGTTTCCAGGATAACGAGCGTAATATCTTTCTTGTCAATATACTTCACTTCAGCCAGATAAGTAAAATTATCAGAACGAACCTTAACCTTCTCGCCTATCTTGGCATGAAGTACGTTCTTGAAATGGTGGAAGTTGTCATCCTTGAGGACAATCTTTTCAGATTTGATATCCTTAGAATCTACAAAACAATAGAACACAAAAACTCCTCATCTGAAATGCTGATAAACATACAGTAATAATCGGATTTTGTCAATTCTTGAGACTGGAAAAATCATTCATATAGCCTGGAAATTTCCTTTTGCCTGAAAAACATCCAAGGCTTGAATTCAAAGACCTGAACAACCACTTCTTTCTTTCTGAGCCTGATCTCATAAGGGAGACCCAGTTTGACAGTCATGTGATAGAAAGCTGCCAATTCTGCCATATCTTCAGCCCAGCTCATGCTGCCGTAAATAGAAGCAAAAGGAGTCTTCCCCAGAGCTTGATACATCCTCAACGCATTTGTAACAGAGAAATGTGGCCCTCCGCCAAATCCATAGAAATCAGCCTTGTTTCTTAAGGGATAATCATATTTCTTAACAGGAAGCCTGTAGTCTTTCCAGATCTTGGCAGTGAAAGGTGTCGCCTTGGATTTCTGTCCAAGTATTTCACGTGTGGTTTTTTCAACATAAGGGGTAAGTCTCCTCATGTAATCCACAACATGAGTCCCTTCATGCAGGAGGATATACAGCAACCCAGTATAATTCGTCCCACACCATACATCCACACTTGTTGCGGGATCCTTGATAAAGCAGGTGTTCTCCTTGTATGTCAACCATTTTGAAATATCATTTTTCATGGTAGCGGGATTGATGAAAAGGACTGTTTTCATATTGCCATCAGCATCAACAATATAATCAGCCAAGCCGCTTCCCATGAAATTATCAATGAAGTAGATGCCAACAAGATCATTTTTGAACGTATCGACAAAATATGAAGGAAGAAGTTCAAGATAATTGCTCAGCATGAGACGCTCTGACACCAAGAGCCTATAAGGCCTATAATCTGTCCTGCCATCCATGTTGCGAAGGTATTGAATGGCAAAATCAGGAGCGTCCTGGACACGTTGCATGAGGGAAGAGCGTATATCAAACTTATAGTTTGTAAGGCAATGCGCAGGCTCTTTCATCACTTTTTGGAGAGTAGACTCCTTCGCATGCAAGGGTATCAAAAGCCACAATGACGCCATCACTGAAAGAAAGAGACGAATCTTATTCATCACTTTTTTGTACCTCCTTGAGATTTTTCTGTTCTTTCAATTTTCTTTCGCTCTCTTCCGCATCCAGTTTTGCCACCTTTTGCGAAAGACCTTTTATATCCAGCAAAGTGTCCAACCAATTGCTGAACAGGAACAGGACAATGACCGAAACCGCATAGATGCCCAGACGTACAAAAGAATCCTTTACTGCCCATTCAAAAACCACAAGCCAAAAAACAAAAGCAGCAGCAGCAAGAAGAGCTGTCGTTTTGATAAGATTGGCTTTCTTCAGACCCTGTCTGATCATGGAAGGCTGGTTGAACCTGTTCTGCTGCGGGCTTCTCATATTCCCTCCCTTGCTTTAATCACAAGGTCCTTTATCTGGTCTATTAGGAAATCCGGCTCATCAAGATGCATGGCATGTGTCGATTTTTCAGCAACAATCCATTCACTTTTAGGTGAATAAGCGAGCATCTCCCTGGCGAGTTCCTCATGCAAGGACTCCATCTCTTTTGTCAACGTCGCATCAACACCATAATCGATCCAGTTCTTCATATTCACTTCTGGAGAAGGGTATACGATTTTCAAGGGGATGGGAGGAAAAGGACCGATCGATTTCACTTCCTCACCAGCCAATACAGATGAGACAGATTCACTGTAGAATGTATTGAACGCATCTGGTCTGGAGTAATGTTCATTCACATGGCGTTTGATTTCAGCAGGAATGCGTGGATATGCTTCCATCTTGAACAGACGGACCAATCCTAGAGCTGCGAGAAGTCGTCCCATTTTCAAACCTTGGGATTTGTCGTAATACGATTTGTAGGTTGGGAAGCGTATATACCATCTCTTGTTATCCAAAGATAGACTATCCAGCAATGCTGCTCCCACAACTTCAGACGGATACTGACGGCAGAAATAATCTACGTAATATCCACCTTGGGAATGGCCTACAAGCACATAAGGTGGTTTGATTCCTGCATTCTGGAGTGCTCTATGTGTCTCCTCAACAATCCTTGCTGAAGTTCGTGGGAAAGGTCCAGTCTCACTCCATCCATAGCCTGCACGATCCAATGTGACTACAGTTGTGGTCTTGGCGAGTTCATCCTGGATATGCCACCATTCACAGGAAGGTCCCCCTCCCCAAGTAAAAATGACAACCGCAGGTCCTGATTCACCATGGATATGGATGTAAAGCTTGTGTCCGCCCGCATCCACCATTTTTCCTGAGGGGTCAGGATATTTTTCCCAACGCATGGAAAGCAACTTGTTAAAAACAGCTGAGAGAACAATAAAAATTAAAAGCATTATCAGTAAAACAATTATGAATAAGAAAATGTAACCCATTGACAGTCCTTTCAGTTATTCCAATGCTTGTAAGGTTTTATAGAAAGAGAAGCATTTGTATATTGTTTTTTGTGAGTCACTTCCTTACCAATCCAGGAAGGCTTCGTGAATTTCTCATTCTCTGAAGGAAGCTCGATTTCTGCAACAACAAGTCCTTTGTTCTCTCCCAGAAACTCGTCTACTTCCCAAAGCTTGCCTGAAAACCGGACATACCATCTGTACTTATCGATGATGGATCCTGAACAGAGAGAGAGCATCTGGACTGCATCTTTCTTTGGGACAGGAAATTCAAACTCATCCCTGCTGATTCCTTTCTTCTTGCCTTTCACAGTAAGGAAAGCTTTTTCTCCAGCAATCCTTACTCTTACAGTCGGTCTGGTAGATAGATATCCCTGTTGCATCCTTACTTTTCTGGAATTTTTCCTATAACCTGATGAAAGCACCAGGAATTTCCGTTCGATTTCTTTTGCCACAGGACCTCTTTATGGTATCAAATCAGACTGCAACTGGTGTCAGATTATATACCTTTGCCAGTTTTGATGCTTTAATAATATCGTTGTTTTTCAAAGCTTCACGAACAGCATCCATTTTTTGAGCATCTTCCAAAGATAGATATGGAGACCAGGATAGTTCTGATTCAACAAGATCAATATCAACTTCTGCAACATAAGAGCCTTCATGTATCATTTTCTTTACATGTCGTAAACTCATGTCAACCTCCTTAAAAAATCCGAAGTCCATTTTTCTGGATCTGGTAAATATGCAGTAATAAGCACAGCTGGAGAACTCAACCCCTTGGGAATACCCCAAAGGACATGTACTGGCGTTCCAGCATTTGTCTTTTGTAAAAGTAAAATACAAGAACAATCCATCCTCGCACAGTTGATCATAACCATGTTCTGATATTTTCACATCTCCAGAATCAACCAATGATAGGATTCTTTTCATAAATTCATTCATATTATGGAAAATACCCTGTTTTTTAACAAAAGTCAATTTAAGAATCCACACTCTTAACACCTTTTTCTTCATCCCTTAACACAATATTCACCTGTATCCCTTTAATTTGAACCATAAAAGATGAAAACCAAAAGTTGCCATAGGGTGACACAGGAGACTCCCATGCCTTTTTCAAATTCTAAAGCTGACTTGCATGTCCATTCCAAATATTCAGAACATCCGAATGACTGGTTTCTAAAACGGCTGGGGGCTGCGGAGTCATACACTGAGCCAGAATATATTTACCAGACAGCAAAAGCAAGTGGAATGACCTATGTCACTCTCACTGACCATAACCGGATCGATGGAGCTCTCCTGCTCAGACAGAAACATCCGGATGACGTCTTTCTCAGCGTGGAAGCGACAACCTACTTTCCTGAAGATGAATGCAAGATGCACATCCTTGTCTATGGCATTTCAGAAACCCAGTTTGAAGAGATCCAGAAGCTACGTATCAACATCTATGACTTACGCGCCTACTTGCATCAGGAAAACCTCTCCCACTCTGTCGCTCATGCGCTTTTTGCTGTGAACAACAAACTGACACTGGAACATCTTGAAAAACTCATCCTCATGTTCGATGTGTTTGAAGGAATTAACGGAAGCAGGAACAAACAGAGTAACGAACTCTGGATGCGCCTTCTCAGGAACCTCACACCTGAACATATCAAACGTCTTGTGGAAAAACATAAGATACAGCCTTATAGTGACATGCCGTGGAAGAAAGGGTTTACTGCAGGGTCTGACGACCATGCGGCATTCTTCATATCAAAAACCTATACAACGTCCCCTGCAAAATCAATGCAGGACTTCATCCTGAGTATCAGGGAAAAAGAGACCCTTGCCGCAGGAAACCACAATAATTCCCAGAATCTCGCTTTTGCAATATACAAGATCGCTTATGACTTTTCAAAGTCAAAATCAACACAGAAAACAGACTCCATCCTTTTCCAGCTGAACGAGTTCATATTTGAAAAAAAACCTGTCAGCATGAAGAACAAGATCAAGATGCAGATTGGCAAGGCCCGTGGCAAGGCAACAGACATCCAGAAAAAACTCATTGAGATTACGGATCATCTTAAAGAAGAGATGCCCATTGAACAGAAGCTGGACATTGTCTATGAAAAGATCGCAGATGTTTCTGACATCTTCTTCAAACGGATTCTCACCTCGTTGTCTGCAGATCTTATCAACGGAGACATCATCAACCTTGTAAAAAATGTCTCTGCCAGCCTTCCCGGAATTTTCCTTTCGCTCCCCTTTTTCTCAAGCCTCAAACACATGTTTGACAACAGAAAGCTGATCGACCAGCTTTTCAAGGCATTCAATGTCAGACAAAAAACTTCAGAGGACGGACGGAAAATCCTCTGGTTCACGGATACAATCAATGACCTGAATGGTGTTTCCATGACTTTACAGCAGATCGGAAAAATCGCATACTCAAAAAATATTCCCTTAAAAATCGTAGTATCTACAAAGAGTGAAAAAACATTCTCTGAAACCAGGCATTCCATCATCAATGTCCCTCATATTTTCAGCACCAAACTCCCTTTTTACGAAAGACTTGAACTCCGCATTCCCTCCCTACTCAAGGCATTAAAACAATTCTATGATTTCGAACCTGACGAGATTGTTGTATCATCTCCTGGTCCCATGGGTCTCCTTGGATTATTAACAGCGAAGCTCTTCAATATTCCTGTTGCAGGCGTCTATCATACTGACTTCATCAGCCAAGCTCAGCAGATCAATGTGGATGAAGGTCTCATCAAACTCATGAAAAGCGTTGAACAATGGTTCTACTCGACTTTGGATGAAGTATGGGTCCCTACTTCTGAATATATGAACATCCTTGAAAACAGGGGGGTTGAACGTATCAGGATGAAGATTTTCCACAGAGGCATTGACGTTGAACACTTTTCACCACGAGCATACAACTACCAGTTCATAAAGAAAAAATATGGGATACGTGAAGGCATTGACCTTCTTTTTGTGGGACGGATATCCAAGGACAAGAATCTTGATTTCCTTTTGGAGACCTACACAGCTATCGCTCAGACAAAAAAACAGGTTAACCTGATACTTGCAGGTGATGGTCCCTATTACGAGGAACTCAAAGACAAGACTGCTGGAATGGAAGGCGTCTATCTGACAGACACACTTTCACAAGAGATGCTTCCAGATATGTATTCAGGAGCAGACCTCTTCGTGATGCCTTCAACAACAGATACTTTTGGAATGGTCGTCCTGGAAGCCCAGTCTTGTGGTCTTCCTGCTGTTGTGTCAGATGTTGGTGGACCAAAAGAGATCATTGTCGAAGGGGTCACCGGATATATTGCAAAAGCCAACGACAAAGCGGACTGGGTAGAAAAAATCGAGTCTGTCATAAGACTCAAGGAAGAAAATCCAGAAAAGTATGAAGAACTGAAAAACAGGGCGCGCACCCATGTCCTTGATAAATACGACTGGAATTCTGTAATCAAGGAATATCAACGCGCTGGCTGAAGGCTTACATTTTTCCGAAGCGTACAAGTTTTTCAACATTAAACGTACCCTTACGAGGAACATTCATGAAGCCGTTCCATGCAGCCTGTGCGAAACGGCCTTCATCCAAAATATCAAAAAGCCATTCGTTGCATGTTGACGCGTCACCTGCCATGGCGATTCC
>DYKD01000223.1 GCA_020722765.1 Brevinema andersonii
TAAATTTACAATAAACCGTTTTTATTGATTATACCCATTTTCGTTCAGACACTAATTATATCATCCTCGACCTCCAGCTTTGTCTTTCCTTTGAATACTGCCACAGCGCTTGATCGAGGGTTCTCATATCCAAGCCGGTAGGTTTTGATAGATCGCGGCAAAACTCAACATAGGAACACCAGAGGCAGCCAGGGCTTCCGCTGATTTGGTTAAAATTGTTTGAAGTTCAATTCCCCCCGGTTGTTCAAAATCCGACTGCCCTGGCTGTCCTTTCTGAGCTTCCTGGTTATGTGGCGGATTTTTTCCACCAACTTTTGGTTGAAGTACGAAGCTCGAAGATTTTTATTTCGGGATCATTCATGTATTGATCGAGATATTTTTTCGAAACCTTCCAGTATGCTCCACTCTTCTTAACAGGACAGATTCTAAGAAAGTGATCCATCTTGAGCAGAAATACACGTATCACCTCTGCCGCGTCCACGACGACTGCGAAATAAGGCACACAGCCAAATGCCTGGCAGGCAAAAGTAGCCTTATCAAAACTATCTGATGGTATCGTTATTGAATCTTCTTCCGTCCCTCGGATTCGGGTGCGGCTTTTGACGGATATACCCATTACCTCTCCGGTGTGACGATTTCTTGCGATAAGGTCAATTCCGGTATGGTCAGTACTTGCACATTCGAATCCGAACTTGGAGAGCCAGTACAGAACCAGACTTTCGCCGAAATCTCCTGCAATTTTGGAATGCCGCGAACTTTTGGAAATATCCACAGTATGTTCCTATGGCCGCATAACGCCACGAATCACCGGCGGCTGTAAGCCGTCCGGTAGATTCGTTTTTTTTTTAGCCCGCGTCCTGTAAAATTCTCTGAATCTCTTGTTTAATTTGAGGAACTCGCTCCTTTATCGCTCTCCAAACCAAGCGGTAATCTACACCAAAATAGACATGTATCAACTTGTCTCTCATTCCCGCCATTTCTTTCCATGGAACTTGAGAGTACTTCTGTCGTATCTCATCGGGCATATGTTTCACGGCTTCGCCGACAACTTCGAGTTTTCTCATCACAGCACTGGTGGTCTTATCATCTGCCTGAAATGTCTCCAAGTCCATTCCTGCGATGAACCCTTCAATACTATCAATCGCCGCCAGAATGTCTTTCAAGTAGAGGGTATGGTCTCTCATAAGGCAACAACCTCACGGAGAACCGATTCTTGCAACTCCAATCGAAGAGCGCGCTTGGGAACAACGTCCACTTTACGCTGGAGTGTCTCTTCCAAGTACAGGGTCAATCCTATCAGATCAAACAGGTCTGCTTCATCCTCAAACTCTGCCAGCACGTCAACATCACTGCTTGCAGTTTGTTCTCCGCGAACAAAAGAACCGAAGAGGCCAATTTCCCTTACCTTGTAGCGAGCAGCGATTATAGGCTTCAATTCTCTCAACTTGGCCCGAATGTCTTCAATAGTCATAATTGTCATCCTTTCTTTCCCATACTTTCGATGGTGAGGAAAGCGGGCTAACGACCGCGTTTCAGGCGCTTCGAGGGGCGGCGGCCACTGCGCTTGAAGTTCACCACCCCATTTTCCCCGCCGCCCCTCGGAGTCGCCTGCAAACGCCTTGTTCGGCAGTCCTATTATTTAGTAGGGTATAGAAACCTTAAAATTATTTCGTAAATTTTAATAACTGATGACACTCTTGTCCAAAAACGGATTTTTTGTAGTAAGTCTATAGTGTATTGAAAAAATATCCTCCTTACGGGTATTGTTTATTCGGCAACAAAAAAACATTAACCCGAAAACAAGGAGGATGATTAATGGTACGACACGCAAGCATATTCAGTCAACTCATTGCGTTGATTGACCGCAAAAAATTTCATGGACTGGTCTATCGCCATAGCGCTGAGCGGTTTGCCAAGCGATTCAATTCATGGGAGCATTTTGTTTCCATGTTATTCTGCC
>DYKD01000224.1 GCA_020722765.1 Brevinema andersonii
GCCGCATCTCGCAGCAGAGCGGCGCGACGCCAGAATATTTCCTTGGCGACGCGCTTGGAAGTGTGCGGCAGTTGGCGAATGTAGCGGGAGAAATCACACTTGCTAAATCGTACGATCCGTATGGAAGTGTAACTCAGTCAGCAGGTGTTTCTCAAACAAACTACGGTTTTGCCAGTGAATTCACGGATGCGAATGGGTTGATCCATTTGCGGGCGAGATATTATGTCCCTGCGGAGGGGCGATTCTTGACGAAAGATCCCTCTGGGGCTGAGAATAATTTCTATATTTATGCAAGATCAAACCCCGTCAATTACACAGATCCTACAGGATTGTTTTCTAAAGAATCAATCGTAGCATCTTATCCTCATTATCCTACGCTGGAAAGGTTTGCCGACCTTCTAACTTCATTGGAAGTTGGGAGTAGATCAGAATACGGTGGAAGTTCGCCAAACTGGGGATTTGTTAAGGCCCTATTTTATGCAAGGGAGGGCAACAGATTAGAATCCTACGGAGTTGATATTCTTGGCAGATGGGTTGGGAAACCCTTGCTCAAAAAAACAGATGATGTCATATTAAGTGAGGATTCATCATATGGATCGGGATGGCCAGTGATTACTGGGAATGGCAAACCGTTGAATTTTAAAGGTTATGGTCGATACCATTTTCTTACGTCAACTTCTGGAACTAGAGTGTTTATCGATGGAAATGGAAATTTGAATGATTACCCTGATTTTCTTATTATTAGTTGGGATCCGAGCACTGCAATTAAACAGTTTGTTGAATTGACAGCAAAGCGAGTTGTGTTCAACGGGCTATTAGCTTGTGGTTATATTTCTGGAGGCCAGATTCTTGACAGATATGGGAATAAATATTATTTCTTTAGTGTTGGCCTGAACCCTGGTGATTCTTATGCTTCTGGGGGTATGGGATGGATAGGGGCAAATATCAAAAATCCAGGACAACGCATTGAAGATGAGACTACTTTGCGAAGTTCAATTTCAGGAATTAGTGTTGCCGGTTCTGCTGCATTTATTGTAGGAGTAAATGCGGCTTGGTCACCTGGAAGTGGAGCAGGCGCGCTTATTGTTTCAGGAGGCTTGCAGGCAGGAATTGGAGGAGAAGGAACATATGTGCGTTGGACAGGTGAAAGGGATCCGTCATCAGGATGGCAATGGGCTATCGAACAGGAAATGGGCCCACTTGCAATCCAACAATCAGATCTTTTTTATTACATTGCCCAATAGGAATATTTATCTAATGGCTGTAATTCGATATAGAAGGATTATGAGGATTCTTATAACCCAACCCAATCGACATATTTGGTTAGAATGGGCATATGCTTTGAATAGGTGATACATGGTAAAGAACATAATAAAATACATATTGTGGGTAATGTTTTTTCTATTAGTTCTGTCCTTTATTTTGAATAGTATTTGGTCTGACGATGGGCCAAGATGGCCCTATTGGGCTTCAAGCTTCTTATTTTCCGGCGCATTATCTATAACCGGTTTGATAATTCTAATATTTCCCAAAAGCATAATGCAGCTTTTGGTCAAAGAGGATAGCCTTGATGAAATCCAGCGATGGAGATTTGTCCTGATAGGATGTGTGCTTAGTATACCTTTCTTT
The DNA here is from genome assembly GCA_020722765.1 of Brevinema andersonii. Lineage (GTDB taxonomy): Bacteria > Spirochaetota > DYKD01 > DYKD01 > DYKD01 > DYKD01. The sequence goes on from DYKD01000224.1 coordinate 1,630, forward strand.
TGGGCAGGGATAACCATGTTGACTATTATGGTTAGAAGGTGGTCCATAGAGTGTCTAGACATTACCAAATGCATCTGACTTCAGACTATCGGCTCTAATCATATGCAATGAGCAACCTTGACACCGGCCTGACGCAAGTTTTGAGCGATGGTGAGTATTCCTACACCTATGGACTTGGCCGCATCTCGCAGCAGGCTGGCATGACCGCCGAGTATTTCCTGGGTGATGCGTTGGGAAGCGTGCGCCAACTGACCGACCAGGCGGGAGCGGTCACGTACAGCGCGGCTTACGATCCAGGAGTTTACCCTGAGCGGCGTCGAAGGGGCGTGG
>DYKD01000225.1 GCA_020722765.1 Brevinema andersonii
TTCCCTTTCAAACAGTACCGTGATTCAGACCTCATTGGCGATTTAAGAGAAAGCATCCGACGGCCTCACGCATGTTGGATTGTGTTTGAATATGAATCCCATTTTAAAGGGAAAGCCTACCAAAATGTTTTGACTTTGTACGTTGATGTGAATATTATGAAAGATTAGGATATCATGGAGGTTGTGATGGCATTCTTGAACTGGAAGGACCAGTATAGTGTGAAGGTGGGCGAGATTGACGAGCAGCATAAGAACCTTTTTAATCTGATCAATGGTTTTATGGATGCGGTCAAGAATGGGATTGCACAGGAAAAACTGAAGCATACTGTCCATGGACTGGAATCCTATGCAGAAGTCCATTTCAAGACAGAAGAGGATTATATGTTGAAGTTTGGGTATGGAGGATATGCTGAGCACAAGTCTGCGCATGAGCTTTTCTTTTCCAAAGTGAAGGAGTTCAAGGGACGCTTGGAAGATTCGAGTATAAAACCCGAAGAAGTCGGGCGGTTTCTCATGGATTGGCTTGTGAAACATATCATGGGAGTTGACAGGAAATATTCGGAATTTTTCAACAGCAAGGGGCTCAAATAGTTCAGATCCCTATGAGTGCGGCTCCCAGTACACCTGCAGAATCGCCAAGAGAATGTTTTACGATCGGCGTCGTGAAAGTGTCACAGAAAATATTCTTTTTTACTTCTTCGTAGCCTTCAGAATAGAGCTCATCGATATTGGATACGCCTCCAGCAAGTATGATGATGTCCGGATCAAGTATATTGATGATGTTGGATAAGGCCCTTCCATAATTTCTATAGAAGGCATTCATAAAAGATTTTGCTGTCACATCACCTTTCCTGGAAAGTTCAACGATCTCTTTGAGTCTGAGTTCATTTTGATTTGCCAGTTTCCATAGTTTTTCCAGTCCCCCTCCGGAGATCAATGTTTCAACGCATCCCTTTTTCCCGCACCAGCAGGAAGGACCGTTAGGATCAATCGTATGATGACCCCACTCGCCTGCAATGGACATGGCTCCAGAAATCAGTTCTCCCTTATAGGAAATCCCACCACCACAACCGGTTCCCATGATGACTCCAAAGACCAGGTCTTTTCCTTTTCCTGCACCAAGAAGGGCTTCAGCGATGACAAGACAGTTGGCATCGTTTTCAAGTGTCATCGGCTTTTCAAGTATTTTTTCAAGGTCAGTTTTCAGTGGTTGTCCATTCAGGCATAGCGTGTTGGAATTTCTAAGAAGACCAGTTGTTTTTGAGAGTGATCCAGGTGTTCCTATCCCAAATGTAAAGGATTTATCTTTGATGGATTCCTTCATCCAGTCATATATGTGTTTGATCTGGCTGAGAATATGCTGATATCCTTTCTCCTGTTCTGTCGGAAGGCGTTCCCTGAAAATTTGCTTGTTATCCGGGTCAAGAATGACTCCTTCGATTTTTGTACCACCAAGATCTATGCCGAGCCTATAGGGACTGTTCATGGCAGAAACTCCTTATTGATGTGTGAAGTCATTGGCAATGGCAGGAAGATGTTATTCTGGAATGGAGTCCAGGTTTTCATAGACAGAAAAGTAGCGTGTAAGGTTGGCGAGGTCGAGAATATTCAGTATTTTGGGGTTGACATTTACAAGACCGAATGAACCTGATAAGTTCCTATATTTGTTGAGAAGGTCTACAAAAAGACCAATGACAGAACTGTCAATATATGTGATTTTTTCAAGATCCAGAATGATATGAATCTCGTTTTCCGGGAGATAGGAATCCAGTTTGGTTCGGAGTACTTTTACATTTGTAAGATCCAGTTGACCTTTCAGTACGCCCCATATCGACACAATCAGATGTGTACCCTTATTTATTGAACTCAATTTCATGTTCTAAGGATAATATAAGAAGTGAAAAAAGTCAATATGTAAAAAAACAGGAATAGAAATACTTTCAAACAGGTTTTTTGA
>DYKD01000226.1 GCA_020722765.1 Brevinema andersonii
CCACACTGAACGATTTGCCTTTATTCATTGTTTCAAATGCCAAATTCCTGTAGACTCTCCGTTGTCAGATTCTTCCCATTTCACCCATCTTGCATGTCCATCTACGAAACAGATATTTGCTCCACCACTATGGATTCCACTGTTGGGGGGAGGGTTATAGCCCTCACAACCAGGGTTATAATTGGGAGTTATATAGCTGGGAAAGCGCTTAGTGGGGTTGTCCCGGTTTCCATCTCCTACCAATGCTGTATGGGAAGGCTTTGTTATCTCATATCTTTCTGGGTAAATATTTAGTGAACCACGTCTTGCCTATTTAATTATCACTCTTGTTATACCCTTTCCACACACTTTTTTGACAAGTCTTCCGCAATCCCTTGATAGGTTGCCGTCATTTTAGATTACAGGGAACATGGTTGACTGAGTATTTACTCATCATTATCTATTCTAAATCTGTCCCCACTGCCCCTCCGGGAGTAGGGGTTTCTTTATCATCCACAACTAAAGCATCCGACATATTAACCGTTACTCTACCAGTTAAAGGTTTTTCTCTGGGACTCCCGGTTACATAAAGAGGGGGCTTTTTATCCAGGGACATACCCTGCTTGATCAGTTGCTTCCGCAGAAGCGAAACATCAAGTTTACGGGGTGAGATGTTCTCCTTGATGGATTGCGCGGATGCTGTTCCTGCCACCTGCCCCATATTAAGACAGGTCATAATTAGCCTTGTTCCTGATTGACCTTCAAAGGTGGAGGAGATACATCTCCCCGCAATAAGAAGGTTTTCAATCTTTTGAGGGATGAAACAACGATAGGGGATGGTGTAATAGTCTCCTGGCTGAAGACGTTTTTCCTCTTTTGTGCCATCAGATTTTAGGTGTGTCATATGTTTAATATGGCCTACATCTGTGGGATGGTGAATATCCATTCCGTGAGTGTCTCTAACCACTCCATCCGCAAACTTTTTTCCGGAAACGATATCATCCCCGGTGAAGATATATTCTCCTATAATCCGCCTTGATTCTCTGATGCCAAGTAAAGGGCTGGTATCTATCAGCCAGCATTTCTCGAAGCCAGGGATATATTTACGGAGAAACTTCATTAGATGTTGAACCTGTTCTCTCTGTTCGATCATCTGCCGGGTAATATCCTCAGCACTAGTGCAATCAGAATTCCTGCTATGTGCTAGACAGATCGTAACCTCATCCTTGCCTTCTTTTCTCCCCGGCATCTTAATCATCCAGTTAACATACTTATCAATAAGATAGGGAAGGTCTCCTTTATCAACCGCCTCCTGAAGTTCCTTTTGCCAACCTGGACTTTTATGGCTCTTGAGATACTTTTCCCAGTCAACATTACCTACCCTAAACTGCAGGGAAGAGGCTTCATTATATCCCTTATGGTCTGGACTTCCCTTTTCATAAGGACAGCCTGCATAGACAGCGACATCCCCATCTCCGGAGGCATCGATCACCCTTTTGGCTAAGATTGCCTGCCTTCCGGATTTATTATGGATAATCACTCCTTTGATAGTATGATCTTCTACAATGCTATCAATTACATAGGTAAAGTAAAGGATCTTGACTCCTGCTTCTAAAACCATACGTTCAAGAATATACTTTACCTTCTCCGGATCAGCAAATCTTCCTTCTAAACCACCACAGGCGGTTAATCTATCAAAGAATTCTCTGCCTATTCCTTCCACATAACTTAAAGGGAGGCTTACCATTCCTAAGGTTACCAGTCCACCCAAGCATCCCTGTTGCTCTACGAGAAGAGTTTTTGCTCCATTTTTAGCAGCAGTTATTGCTGCTCCCACTCCGGCTACTCCTCCGCCGGCTACTAATATATCTCCTTTCCAGACTACTGGGACTTCTCTTTCCTTCTCAACAATCTTTTCCATTTTTCCTCCAATTTTAAATTTTAATCCTTAAGGATTCTTTTGGCATTTTCCC